>CAYTXK010000333.1:0-2720 GCA_964441645.1 uncultured Acidobacteriota bacterium | reverse complement strand
CGCCCGTTGGTTATAGACCTGGCAGACCCCGATAATCTCCTTGGCCAGCAGGCAGGCTTTGGCCACCGGCCGCTGGTAGGCCTTGTTCGATTCCGTCTCGTAGAGGCCGAGGATGAGGGCATCGCCTTCGATGAAAACTTTGGCGGCGGAATAGCGGGCCATGAGCTTGCGCACCGGCTCGTAGAAATTGAAACTGAAATGGGTGGCGGGGTTGAGCTTGCGGTTCAGGAGGTGTTGGGTAATGCGGGTGGAGTCGCGCACGTCGGCTTTGAGGACCACGTGGGTCAAGACGTGCTCTTCCCCGCCTTCGCGCTCCTCCGGCAGCAGAAACTCGTAGAGACTGCGGTTCAACCGGGAGATCTGGCGCGTTTTTTCGTCCTCGAGGAGATGGATTTTGACCAGCAGCGCCAGCAACAGCTGGCGGTGGAGCTTGTCGCGGCGCAGCCGGGTCAAGTCGTGGGCAAAGCGCACCAGCACCGGCTCGGCATCGGCGCGGCTCAGCTTGCGGATGCGGCGGGCCAATTCCTCCAGTTTTTCCACGGGAAAATTCTGCGTGGGGAATTGGTCGAGCAAGGATTCGAATTGCTCCCAGCCGCGTCGATCCACCAGGGCCAGTTTCAATTGCTGCGGATTGAGCGGGGGGCAAAACTCTTTGTACAACGACTTCAGGTGGTAGCTGGCCAGGATGGCTCTCAGCATCCCGGCCTCCTCGAGACGGCTGGAAAGCTTTTGCAGGAGCGCTTTCTGCTCGGCGGTGGGCGGCTGGGGGTTACCGGTGGCCGACAGGGCTCCAAAAAAACGCTCGGCGTTGGCCGAGTCCGTCAGCAGCTCGGTCAGCTTGACCTCCTCCTGCTGGCGCAAGAAGGCCACCTTGCTTCCGAGATCTTCGACGCTGCGAGTGAACTGTTCCCGCTGGGTCTCAAGAGAACGCGCCAGGCGCTCGAGCCCGCCGCGGTCGAGCGAGGCCTCACCCCTTTTTTTCCAGGCGCCCAGCCATCCCCGCCGCGGGCTCTCGGCCGCTTTCTCGCCTGGCCTCCCCTCCAAGGCACGCTCGGTCTCCCGCAGCCGCCGATTCACTTCCTGCAACCGGTCGCCGGCCTTCTCTTGCTCCTGCTCAAGCCCGTGTAACTGCTGCCACACCGAACCGGCCGCGCCCTGCTCGCGCAGAAGCTGTGCCATCACCTCAGTGACGCGGTCCTCATCATCGGCATCGCCCACGAAGTGGCCGAGCATGACGTAATGCTCCAAGTGGACCACGGAATCGTTGGGGTTATCGAGATAGATGAGACGATTGCGGGCCACGCGGTAGAGCTCATCGGCGGGCGAGCCGAACAGCGCCGTGCGGCTGGGCCGGAGGGTGCTTTCTTCCAACTCCTCGAAGATGTGAAAGAGGTTTTCCCCGACCGCCCCCAGGATATGGCGCTTGTTGGAGGCGAACTCGGCCAATTTGGAGCGCAAGACGAAGACCTTCATACTGTCCTCGCCGAGCCCACTGGTTTGCTTGTCGGCGCTCTCCTTGCCGGTGATACCGAGCTGGGCAAACTGCTGCGGCATGTCGGCCAGCAGCCACTTCAGCAGCGCCAGCCGCGCCAGCAAATCCACTTCGAGGTTGTTCGCTTCCTTAGCCCCTTGCAGGGTAGCCTGCAACAACTGGCTGGTGCGGTTGCGGAATTCCGCCGCCGCCGCGCTGCGCTTGCGCGGATCGCTCGGGTTGAGGCCGCTGAGATAGGGTTGAGCGTGATGCAGGATTTGTTCGAGGAGATACTGCCGGGCGGCCTCTTTCCAGCGCGGGCTGAAAAAGACGTCGTAGCGGATGTTGTCCACCCCTACGACCAGGCGAGAAAAGGAAAGCAGCGGTGACACCGCCACCAGGATGCTGGCCTCGCCGTTTACCGATGCTTCGCTTTCGGGCATGCGCGCGTTTCCCGGCCTGGACTCAGGGGTGAGTCTAACAAGGGTTTCCCTGCGGCCACAAGTAACCCCCGGTCACCGTCTCTTGTGGTCAGGCGTCGGCGCTGCGGAAAAGCAGGCTATGCTACCATGAACGACCGGCAAAGGAGAAAGCGCAAATGTCGCGGTGCCTCTATCTCGACTCGCGCGGACGGCGCTGTGGCCGGGACGCGCTCGACGCCCAAACCTTCTGCGCCGAACACCTGCTTCTCGGCGCCGGGCCGCCACCCGAGCCCGTCCCTCTGCGGAAAATCGTGTTCCGGGTGGTGGCTTTGACGCTGCTGGTGATTTTCTTGATTCCCCTGTTGATGCAGGGCTATCGCACCCTGCGCGCCTGGCTCAACTGACCTCGACAATATCCTCGCCCCCATCCACCCCGATGACGTTCCCGGTAATCCAGTAGGTTCCGGGTTGCGAGAGCGCCGCTACGGCGGCAGCCACGTCTTTGGGCTCGGTGAGACGCCCCTGGGGATTCTTGCGGCGGGCGCCTTCCAGCAGCACCTCATTGCCCGGGATTTTTCGCAGCGCGGGCGTGTCGGTCACGCCGGCGCGGATGGCGTTGGCGGTGATGCCTTTCGACGCCAGCTCCATCGCCAGTTGGCGGATGTGATGTTCGAGAACCGCTTTGGCGGCCGAGACAGGGCCGTAATTCGGGATAACGCGGGCGCCGCCGGCACTGGTCATGGCGAAAATGCGGCCGCCCCGGCCCATCAGTCCGCGGTGCACCACGTCCTGCGCGTGGGCCTCGCCCAGCCCCGCGCAGATCTGCC
>CAYTXK010000332.1:0-2721 GCA_964441645.1 uncultured Acidobacteriota bacterium | reverse complement strand
TAATACGCAAATCCCATCGAAAACAACACGCGCGCGGGGAGCTTCGCAGAACGGCAGGGGTTGCTAGTCGGCGCTGGCGGGCGCCGGGGGCGCCTGGGGGCGCACGAAGCGGTTGCTGTAGAGAGTAAAAATCCACATGATGTGGGCGCCCAGCGTGCTCCAGCCGAGAAACAGCACCCGCAAATCGAGCAGGCAGAACAGCAGCATGTAGTAGGGCAACACCGCCCGCCGGGCCACGAAGTAGGCCTTGCGGGCAAACCACAGGAGGAGGTTGCTGCTGTGTTCTTCGAGCTTGCGGTGTATGCGGTTGGGGTAGTCGGCGGGGTTGTCGGGGCTGAGCCGTTTTCGCTGCTGGCTTTGGGTGATGAAAATCATGATGGCCCCGAACACGAACAGGCCGCCGACCACCAGATGATGCGCGAAGCCGGTTTCGCGGTAGAGGCCGATGACCAGCCCGATGTAGGCAGAAAAGGTGCTGATGTAATCCACCCAGCTCTCAAACCAGGTTCCGAACTCTGATTCCAGAAATTTCAGCCGCGCCACCATCCCGTCCACGTGATCCATCAGGGCGGAAAGGAACCACAGCGAAGCTCCCAGCACCGACCACCAGTAGCCCCCGTGGGCAAAGACCGCGCCGGCTCCCAGGCCGAGCACCAGGCCCAGGCCGGTGATGAAGTTCGGCGTGGCCGGCGTGCGGAGAAAGAAGCGGATGAGAGGCTGCGCCAGGTACAGCTTGTTGAAGCGCGCATAGAAGCCATCCGAGGGCTTCAGGTTCACCCGTGAGAGTTCCCTCAGGATGGCGCGCAGGTGCTTGCGCTCGCTGGTGCGCGGCCACACACGGCCGGGGACTTCGAGAGCCGCCACGCCCTGTTCACGCAAGCGCACCGCCACCATGCCGAGGCGCTGCGGCTCGCCTGTGGCGGCCTCCCCCTGTCCCGCCCGGCGCACGAACTCCCGTGTGCAAACAAAGAGGCTGGCCCGCTCGAAACCGTCCGTCTGGCCCGGCGCGAGCCCCACAGCCGCCACGCGGCCGTCGAGTGAAACCCACCGCAGGAAGTTCACCGCCGCCACATCGAAGATGGAATCGGAAAAGAAGACGACAAAACTGTCGTCCAGCTCCGAGGCGACCCGCTCCAGGGCATTGATTTCATCAGTGTCCGGCGAGGCTTCGAGCGGTACCCAGCGCCAGCTTACCTGGACGCGGCGGTCGCGGGCGAGTAGCGGACGCGGGTCCGGGCCGCCGACGATGAGGATTTCTTCAATGCCGGCCCGCTGTGCCGTCAGCACGGCGCGCAGCAGCAGCGGCAGCCCCGCCAGCCGCGACCAGCCCGGCGCGGCCGAATACGTCTGGTTGATGAGGACAGCCTGGCGAATCATCTAAGAATATGCTGCTTGCAAGGAAACCTTCTCGGGAGCCGCAGGGGGCGCCATCTCCAGAAGCTGGTAGATTTTGGCCACTGCCCGCTCGGTGGCGGTGCCCGGTTTGTAGAAAATGTCGGCGGCCGCCCGCCGGCGAATCTCGCTCATGCGCTCGGGGTGGGCGAGCGCGTCTTCCAGCGCCGCTTCCAGCTCTTCGACTGTCCGCACCCGCGCGCCGATTTTTTGCCCCCAGACTTCCGTATCCCAGCGGTCTTTGTTGATTTCGTACTTGTCGGGGGTTTCGATGAGGATGATGGGGCGGTCGAGCAGCAGGAATTCGTTGGCCGCCGAGCTGAAGTCGGAGATGAGCACGTCGGCGATCGCCAAGTAGGGCACGATGTCGAAGTCTTCGATGATGCGCACCTGCCCCCCCTGGAGCTGCTTGACGCGGTTGAGCCAGTCGCCCACGTTGCGCCGGAAATCCCGGCTCTTGTCGTGCAGCTTCACCAGCAAGTTCACCCGGCGCTCGCGCAGCCGGCGGATGGCCTCCAGCCCGTTCGACTCGATGGAGGAGTGCGTGCCGCTGGGGGCATAGAGCACCACCGGCAGCGCCGGGTCGAGCTCAAGTTGGGCTTTCAGCGCCCTGGGGTCCAGCGAGCCGTCCACCAGCCGGTCGAGCTTCGGCATCCCAATCATCGCGATGCGCGGGTCGTCGGCGCGCAGGATGCCTTTCTCGACGAACCGCCGCACCATGTAAGGCCCGCTTAGGAAAAAGCAGTCGTAGTCGTTGATTTTCGGCTTGAGGAAGCAGTTGGTGATGGCCACCCCGTGGAAAATCTGCACCCGCTGGCGCGCCCGCGGGGCCACGTCAAATTTTAGATAGACGGGGGAGAGCAGCAGGTCGTAGGCGCGCGTGCCGGCGCCCAGCGAGCTGACCTTGGTGCCTTTGACCGGGAAAAGGTCAAAGAGGTGCTTCTTCAGCCGCCAGCCCAGAAAGTTCGACGACCAGAACCACTCCAGCCGCTCGTCCTCGCGCAGCCGCTCATAAATCGATTGGAAAAAGACGAAGTGGTGCGGCAGCGCCGCGTGAAACAGAAGCCGTTTTTGTCCGTTTTCCTTCATTAACTTGCGAGCATTATACTACTCCGCCGCCACCTCGTGCGCTGCATGCGTGCCGCAACTGGCGGTCCTTAGGCCACGCTGGCGGGCACATCGTGTGTCCTACGTGTGCCCCTCAGCCGCCCAAAGTTGTCCAAAGCCGGCGGCTGCGTCGGAATTTCCCCCGGATCTACATACAACCTGCAATAAAGCTCGAGGGTCAGGAGCAGAAAAAGTTGGCTGCCGGCGCGGCGCTGGAGCCAG
>CAYTXK010000331.1:1693-2734 GCA_964441645.1 uncultured Acidobacteriota bacterium | reverse complement strand
GTTTTTCTTTGCCGATGCCGTGGAGTGCCGGCTGGCGTGGCGGAGCCTGTGGACGCTTCACTGGCAGTTTTCAGAGCTGCATTTCGTGCGCCCCAGCGTGAATCTCGTCCGCAACTCGGGTCACGCCTGGAATGTGGGAACATTTTTGCTGGCGGGGAAGAGGGGGAATCCGGAGCCGGTGGCGATGCCGCTGCTCTCGGCGGAGGAGGCTCGCCTGAACGTCAAGCTGGGAGCCGACAAGCAAGTGTATGCGCTGGTGGCTTCGCGGCTGCGGCTCGAGAAGTCGGGCCGGGGCTGGCGGGTCACGGCCCGCGCCACTCCCATGCGCACTGACCGGCGGCTTAGCGAAATCGGCGAGGTCGCGGTAGAAGGGGAGATCCGCCCGGCGGGAGAAATCTCCGCCTTGCCCTTTGAGTTTCGCCTCAGACTGGAACGCGGCTCGCTGGCTCAACTGTGGACGCTGGCCACCGGGCGCGAGCCGCCGTGGCGCGCGGAGGCCGGGCTCGCCGCTACGCTGACGGGCACGCCCGAGGAGTGGCAGGCGCGCGGAACCTTGACGCTCGAAAACGTGCGACGCTGGGACCTGGCGGCTTCTCCGCGGAGTCCTCGCTGGGCCACGGATTTCGACCTGTCCCAGCGCCGCGATAGTCCCGCGCTGGTTTTGAAGGCGCTGGCGGTGCACGGCGAGCAGACGGAAGTCGAGATCAGCGGCTCAGTGACGAATCTCTTCGAGCGCCCGCAGTGGGACTTGCAGGTGCGTTCCGACCGGCTCGGTTGGGATCCCCTGCTGGCGCAGCTTGGCGGTTTCCGCGAAGGCGTATTGTCTGATGCGCGCTTCGAGGGCGTCGGGCGCCTCTCGCTCTCGCTGGGAGGGGCGCGGGAGAAATGGCAGGGGGAGCTTAGGGCTACGGGGCCGTTCGCGCTCACGGTGCCGGGGCTGTCTTCTCCGGTTGCCTTCGAAGGCTTGGAGGTGCGCCTGGCCCGCGGCCGGGTGGAGTTGCGGCCGCTTACGGCGCGTTTTTCACCGAGCAACGCACTGGT
>CAYTXK010000331.1:0-1683 GCA_964441645.1 uncultured Acidobacteriota bacterium | reverse complement strand
GGGCTGGATTTTCTCTCCCCGGCTCGCCCGTTCCGGCTGCGCTGGCAGAGCGAGGGCGTGCCGCTCGAAACGCTCGAGCGCACGGCGGCGGTTTTCGGCTGGAACCTCTTCGGGCAGGCACGCTGGCGCGGCTCGGCGCGTGTGAATCTGGAGTGGGCGGGCGCGCTGGCGGGCGAAGAGCCGGTGCGGTGGCAAGGACAAGCGCGGCTCGAAAAGGCCAGCTACCGCACGCCGGAACTCAACGACCCCATCAGCCTCCCAGAGGCTCACCTGACGTGGAAGGGCTCGCGCCTGGAAGTCCGGCCGCTGGTGGCCCGGCTGGGCGAGGACACCGTAAACGCGGCGCTCGAACACCAGGGGCGCACGGGGCGCTGGAACCTGACGGCGGAAGGGAAACGCCTCGACCTCAACGCCCTCGATCGGTTGTTCAACCCGGCGCGCCAGAGCTTGCTCTCGCGGCTCATCCGGCCAGAGGCGCGCCCGGACCCGCGCTGGCCCCAGATTGACGCCGCGGGAACCGTCAGTTTCGGAGAGTTGGTGGCCGGGCGTTTTCGGCTGGGCGGGTTTGCCGCCAAGCTCGACTGGCAGTCGGGTTGGCTCGAGCTGAGCCAGGTGCGCTTTCGCGCGCACGGCGGGCAATTCGAGGGGCGCTTCCAGGCCGACTACCGCTCCTCGCCGCCGCGCTACCGCCTGGGGGGCCATGTCAAGCAGATTCAACTGGGGAGCCTGCTGGCAAAGACAACCAGGCTGGGCGAACTCTATTCGGGCATCCTCAGCGCCGACCTGACGCTCGAGACAGCGGGCAGGCGCCCCGCGGAGTTTTTGCGGCAGTTGCACGGGCGAGTCGTAGGGGTGGTGGACGCCATGGCGGCGGCGGCCGGGGTGAGGTCGAGTGAAACGGCGGCGGCGAGCTCCACGGCACTGCAAAGTCTCGCGGGCGAATTTCTGGTGGGCGACGAGCAGGTGCAGCTTGATGGCGCGCGTCTGACCACCAGCCGCGCCGCGCTCGAGTTGGCAGGAACGGTGGGGTTCGACGGCCGCCTGGACTTGCGCCTGCGCGGCGAGCCGTTGGGTGTCGCCGGGGCTGCCGCCAGCCCGCGGACACTGCGCGCCCTCTCCTTTTCCTATCGCCTCACCGGCACGCTGCGCGAGCCGCGCGTGGAGGTCGCGGGCCCGGCCCGTTAAACGCCGATGAGCGGCGTCCACCGAAGGCGAGAGAGCTGCCGCCGGCCGTGGTGGTCGAGTCGCACACCACGACGGAATCCCACCTGAGCCGAGTGGACTAGTGCCGTTCCAACTAGTCTCAACTAAGCGCCACACACCTTCTTGGCAGGAGCTATTGTGCTGGCCTTCGGCTTGGTTTGGGCGCAAAAAGTTGGAACGTCACTAGGCTCGCCGGCGCGGTATAATTATCAGTTTGACTTGGGCGCGTGGAGCGCGCTGAGGCGATGGACTTCAAACTCGTTAGCACCTACCAGTCGCGCGGCGACCAGCAGCAGGCCATCGAGGCGCTGGCGGCCGGGGTGCGCGCCGGCGAGCAGCACCAGGTTTTGCTGGGGGTCACCGGCTCCGGCAAGACCTACACCATGGCCCGGGTCATCGAGCAGGTGAACCGCCCGGCGCTGGTCCTGGCCCACAACAAGACGCTGGCGGCGCAGCTCTTCCACGAATTTCGCGGTTTCT
>CAYTXK010000330.1:0-2736 GCA_964441645.1 uncultured Acidobacteriota bacterium | reverse complement strand
CCCGAGCTCGTCCGCGACGTGCACAAGATCACCGACGCCGCGCGCGGGCGCTACTTCTCCGCGTTCATGATCGGCCTGGCGCTGCTGAAGAACTACCAGCCCTTCAAGGCCCCCAAGAGCCTCACGCTGCTCGACCTGTTAAAGAAGTTCGACAAGTCCTTCGGCGTGCGCAAGAAGGCCCAGACCGGCGGCTACGGCGCCGTCGGCCCCGACCGCACCATCGCCGACATCCAGAAGCGCCGTCAAGACCCCTGGAACTTCCTCTTCATCGCCGGCATGTGGTTCCAGGACCTCTTCAACTACGACTTCCGGCGCACGGAGATGTGCATCATTCCCTACGCCACGCAGCAGGGCGAGATTTCCTTCTGCGCCTACAACACCGGCATCGGCTGGCGGAAAATCATCGAGAACATGTACAAGAACGCCACCGTGGCCGAGTGGTACAAGACGCACGGCAAGCACGAGATTTACGCCCGCGGCAAGAGCGTGGACCTGGCCAACGAGGACCACTCGCTGCGGCTCAACGACGAGGACGTCCACCGCAAGCGCGAGCGCCTCGACGATAGCCCGCAGACGGCCGCCGACGAGGATCGTCTGCGCCGCAAGGCCGCCTGGGAGGCCGCGCAAGCCCGCGCCCTCTACGAGGAGATGGTGCTGAAGAAGCCCAAGCCTACGCTAGTGCAGCTCGGCGGCAACGGCGGCCTTGTCCCGAGGCCGCAGGCCGAGGGGAACGGCAACGGGAAGCCAGTCACGATTCAACCGGCTGCGCCTGCTGTCGCGGAACCTGTGGGCGCGCACGGCGACGACTAAACCCCGGCCTAAGTCCATTTCAGAAAGCCCCCTGCCGAAGCAGGGGGCTTTTTTTTGGCAAGGGATTGACATCTGATGCGGGGGGGTATGATTGCGGCAAGTTAATTGCCCGGTGACAGGGTAAAGCTTCCCTTTGGCGAGTGGGAACATGAGTTGGCCAGCCAGAAAGGGCGCTCTAGGGCTCGTGGCTCCAGCCTGCCTGTTGATTTTTGTCATCATTTCCGCTGCCTGTGGAGGCGGTGGTTCTTCGTCGTCAGGGTCTCCCGCGCCGGGAACGCGCTTCACTCTTACCGTCGCAAAAGCTGGCCAGGGGGTGGGTACGGTAACGAGCTCTCCCGTCGGCATCAACTGCGGGACGACTTGCACAGCAAACTTCAACTCCGGAACGCAGGTCACACTTACGGCTCAGCCGGACACAAACTCCGTTTTCAGCAGCTGGTCCGGCGATTGCTCTGGCACCGGTTCTTGCATTGTTTCCATGACGCAGAATCGGTCCGCGACGGCGACGTTTGACCCTGGTGGACCAAGTGTAGTCAACCACCGGATCCTCAGCAGCGATGCGGCTTCAATTCTGTTTAACGTACTCGTGGGTCCAAACGGAGAAATCTATGCGACTGGCGGTCCCGGTGTAATGTCCTTTGACCGAAACTTGAATGACCGTTGGGTGTTTCAAACAGATCTTTTCTTTCTTCGAACGAGGCTCGCAGCAAAGCCAGACTTCTCTTCGCTGTTCCTGGCAGGCCTCCGCGACAGCACGGGCTCGCTCACGCTCCAGCAGATCAACACGACTACCGGAACCTTAGTAAGCGAGCAGAGTTGTCACATCAACAACGAACAAACTATTCCGAAGGCTATGGAACGCTTCGGTGACCGTCTATTTATCAGCGTTGAGACCCCGAATGACATCCGCGTTGTGGTGACGGACGACCTTTCGGGCGCAATTGATTGCACCAAGAATTTCCTGGTACGAGCACCCGGGAGCCTGTTCCCCCGCGGTGGCTCTGTTGCTGTTGCTGTGACCGATGACTCCATCGTTGTTGCGGGGCAATTCTCTTGTGAAGGCGGAAGCTTCAACTGCGTTTGGCTTCGCGCCTTTGACCACGCGGGGAATTTCCTTTGGACCGAGGAGAAAACGTTCCCTGCCCACGGTACTCCTCGGCTGGTCGCACTAAAGGAGGGCGGCGCGACCGTTGTGTATCTTTCTATGTTCGACTTCAGCCGAGGTTCCCCGGGAGTCGCCGGATTCGAACTCCACAAGTTCAGCCGGGATGGACTAGAGCTTTGGGCCGCGCCTGTGTTCACCAACGGGGGCCATCCATCCCTTGGTACTGGATCTTGCGGTAGTTTCGGCGGCCAGCACCCAGCGGACCTTGTTGCTTCTCCGAACGGCGACCTGGTTATGGTGGGGTCCTGGGCGTCTCTGCCTGGATGCTTCGGAGTCGATCTTGCCCTTGTCATTGTTTCCCCGGCTGGATCGATTCGTAACATCATTCGAACCAAGTTTGCGCCTCCAGGAGGCGTAGACGGCGGAGAGGGTGGCAGCTTCGATCCGAGCGATGCTTTTCGGTTAGTGGTTGTTGGAAATCATGTCGATTCCAATACTTCTCCATCGCGGGGGCTGCTCGTAGAATACCGTCCCCCTTGATGCAGTTGTAGTGCTGCGGCGCCATCTGCGAGCGGCTGGCTCTGGTCAACTCGCTGCACATCCCGCTGGCGCTCTTCATCAACGAGTTTCAGGAAGCGCTGCTCGACCCCGACTCGGGCTTCTGGCTGCTGGTGGCGATAGGTGTGTATATCGTCGCCGCCGCGCCGCGGCCTTCCACGAGCTAGCCGCTTGCCTTCCGTTTTTCGCCGGTGTAAACTGGAATTGCTCTACGACCCCGGTGGCCTACAGGAGAGACAACCCACGGCGCCGGGGCGATACCG
>CAYTXK010000329.1:2428-2758 GCA_964441645.1 uncultured Acidobacteriota bacterium | reverse complement strand
GTGCCGTGCGCGTTCACGTAATCCACCACGTCCGCGGAGACTTTGGCATCGCGCAGCGTGGCCATCATCACGCGGTACGCGCCGGCGCCTTCTTCGGCGGGCTGGGTGATGTGGAAGGCGTCGCCGCTCATCCCGTAGCCGACCAGCTCGGCCAGAATGGGCGCATTGCGGCGCTGAGAGATTTCGAGAGCTTCGAGGATGAGGATGCCCGCGCCTTCGCCCATGACGAAGCCGTCGCGTTGGGCATCGAAGGGGCGGCTGGCCTTTTCGGGCGCCTCGTTGCGGGTGGAGAGCGCGCGCATGGCGGTGAAGCCGCCCACACCCAGGGCG
>CAYTXK010000329.1:0-2418 GCA_964441645.1 uncultured Acidobacteriota bacterium | reverse complement strand
CAGGGCGGTGATGGCAGCCTCGGTGCCGCCGCAAATCATCAGGTCAGCGTCGCCGCGGGCGATGATTTTGAAGCTGTCGCCCACAGCGTGGGCGCTGGCCGAGCAGGCGGTGGCGGTGGCGGAGTTCGGGCCTTTGGCGCCGGTGCGGATGGAGACGTAGCCGGCCGCCAGGTTGATGATGGTGGCGGGAATGAAAAAGGGAGAGATTTTGCGCGGGCCGCTCTGGAGCAGCACGCAGTGCTCGCGCTCGATAACGTCAAACCCGCCAATGCCCGAGCCGATGTAGACCCCGGTGCGGGCGGCCAGCTCCGGGGTGAGCGTCAGTTGAGCGCTCTTCATGGCGAAGTCGGTGGCGGCCAGGGCGAACTGGATAAAGCGCCCCATTTTTTTCAGTTCTTTCTTTTCCACCCAGTTGAGCGGGTCGAAGCCTTTGACTTCGCCGGCAAAACGGCAGGTGTGTTGGGAGGCGTCGAAGAGCGTGATGGGGCCGATGCCGCTGCGGCCGGCCAAGAGGCCTTGCCAGGCTTCTTCGGTGCCGATGCCAACGCCACAGAGCATGCCGAGGCCAGTAACCACGACGCGGCGGCCTGTGGTGGGCGGAGCCGAACTGCTCATAGGTGCGCCTCAAGCAGGGAGACAGCGGGCGGATTCACGGGGAAAAACAGCACAAGGAGAGTCAGGCTTTCTTCTTTTCGATGTAGTCGATGGCGTCTTTGACGGTGGCGATTTTTTCGGCGTCCTCGTCGGGGATTTCGATCTTGAAGGCTTCTTCAATCGCCATCATCAACTCCACGGTGTCGAGGGAGTCGGCTCCCAGGTCGTCGACGAAGGAGGCCGTGTCGGTCACTTCCGCCTCATCCACCCCCAGCTGCTCGACGATGATTTGCTTCACCTTCTCTCGCACGGAAGCCATAACGCGTGTCCCTCCCTGACCTGCCTGCGGCAGGCAGGCTGACGTTCCCGTACTTGTGAGACGCCCACAACGAACCGGAGGACGCAAGAACCCCGTTTACGGCGCGGGGCGAGCCTGCCTTTCGCCAGCAGGCCGCCCCATTCTAGTCGGCACTGCCCGAAGGGTCAAGCCGGCGCCGGTGGGACTTAAGCCTGCGGTTGGTTCCAGGAGAACTTGTACCGGTAGAGGCGCTTTGGCTTCTTCACTAGCCAACTAACCTCACCTGTGAGACTGTCAGGAACATGGTTATGGCGTTCGCTCACTTCGTCCGACCTCAGGTGCGGATACACTTCTGCAAGGACGTTCGTCCGCCAGTCCACGGGCAAGAACAGCCTCATGCTCAAGAGACCTTTGTAAGCATCGTCAATATGCTTCATAAGCATCGGCCGCGCGCGTCGGTCGGGGTCGAGCCCGGTCGCCAAGAACTCAATCGTGGTTTCCGGTCCCGCAGCCAAAGGGGTCCCGAACTCTATCCTCCACAGGGTCCGAGCTCCGTACGCGTCCGCCATGGGACCAATCACGGCATGCCCGGGGACTACTGCCTCAACCGTTAAGGGGCCAGTTCCAGTCCATCCGAGTCTGAGCTGATAGCCTTTTTCATCGTGTAGCCTTCGTACCTTCAAACGACCCCGCAGTCTCGCGCGCCGACCTTCTTGATCCACAACGTAGGTTACTTCGTGCTCCAGGATCTCGAGGTTTGGATTGAGGTACTCTCTTGCTCGCCTGCGGCGAGAATTGCGCTGCACTAGGACACCGATAATCACGCACAATGGGATCAGTAGATAGTAAAGCCTCCATGGGAATGGAGACTCCGGTAGCCTGGACTTGCTCCAACTCCAAAGGACTTTGAGGAGGGTAGTTCCCGCTGCGAGATAGAATACCCAGTGGAGATAGTAGACGAAAGAGAGGAGTTCTTTGAGCTGGTGTCCCTTGCGCTTCAGCTCTTCCCAGTATAAGGACACCCGCCCTCCGTGCTGGATGGCGCTCGGGGAATCGCTGGGACTACTTTACCAGACTTCCATAGCTATCTTTAACGGCCCTTAATCTAAACCCTAAGTTAGAACCTGTCAAGCACTTTCAGCCAGCAGAATCCGGCTCCTGCCCGCCAGCCAATTAGATGCGTCGAGTCGGGGTTGCGTCACACCTACGCCAAATAGAGGCCGCCGTTGATGTCGAGCACGTGCCCGGTGATGTAGCCGGCCTCCTCCGAGGCCAAAAAACCGATGCCGGCGGCCACCTCGCGGTCGGTGCCCATGCGGCCCAAGGGGATGCGTTCCGTCATCGCCTGCTTGACCTTGTCCGGCAGCGGGTCAGTCATGGGCGAGATGATGAAGCCCGGCGCCACCGCGTTGACGGTGATGTTGCGCGAAGCCACTTCCACCGCCAGCGCCTTGGTCAGGCCGATCAGACCCGCCTTGGAGGCTACATAGTTCGCCTGGCCGGGGTTGCCGGTCTGGCCGACCACG
>CAYTXK010000328.1:0-2772 GCA_964441645.1 uncultured Acidobacteriota bacterium | reverse complement strand
GCCAGCCCGAAGTCCAGCACCTTGACTTTCCCCTCGGGCGTGACCTTCACGTTGCCTGGCTTCAGGTCGCGGTGGATGATGCCTTTCTCATGCGCGGCTTCCAATGCTTCGGCGATTTGCCCGCAGACGCTCAAGGCGTCTTCGAGCGGCAGCGGGCCGCGCACCACTCGCTCCGCCAGCGTTTCTCCCTCGACCAGCTCCAACACCAGGTAGCGCCGGCCATCGGCTTCTTCCAGCCCGTAAATGGCGGCGATGTGGGGATGATTGAGCGAAGCCAGTAGGTGGGCTTCGCGCTCAAAGCGCGCCATGCGCTCGGCGTCGCGGGCGAAGGCTTCCGGCAGGACTTTCAGCGCCACGTCACGGCCGAGGCGCGTGTCGTGGGCGCGATAGACTTCCCCCATCCCACCGGCGCCCAGCGGCGCAACAATCGAGTACGGCCCAACCTTGGCACCCGTGGTCACTATGAGATCCCTCGCGGCGCTCGGGATTTCGCCTGGCGGCTCCGACGCCGCCAAAACGGCTCAACTTCTCCCATCCCACCTGCGCCCAGTTTCTCGCTGACGCGGTAGTGCGCAATGCTCTGGCCGATCAAATAAAATACCTCGCAGGCATCTTACTACTTTGGCCGCCTGATTACGGCGCCGTCTTTCATCACGAAGTTAACCTTGTGCAGCGCCTGGATGTCTTCGAGCGGGTTCTCGGGCACGGCAATGATGTCGGCGGCCAGCCCCGGGGCAATGGCGCCGCGCTCCTTCTGAAGGCGGAAAAGCTCGGCGGCGTTCGTCGTCATGGCCTTCAGGATCTCGGCGGGCGGAACTCCCGCCGCCATCCAGACGCCCAGGTAGTCCAGCATCATGTCAGCGCGGGTTTTGCCCGGTAGGTCGGCAACCGTATCGGTTCCGAAGGCCACCTTCACCCCGGCGCGGTAGGCCCGCCGCAGCCGGTCGATGATTTTTTCGCTCAATTCCTTGGGGGTTTGACGCCCAATCGGGCCCAGAGCTTCCAGATGCGCAAGAGGAAAGTCGGTGCCCACCAGCACAGTTCCTTTCTGTTTCATCAGCGCCAGCAGCTCATCGGAAAGCTCGAAGCCGTGCTCGATGGAGTCGGCCCCGGCGAGGATGGCGTTGCGCGCCGCCTCGCCGCCGTAGGCGTGGACGGCCACCGTGAGGCCGGCGTGCCGGGCTTCCTCCACGGCCGCCCGCACGTCCTCTTCCGAAAAGTAGGGATAGTTTTCGGAGACGAGCTTGATGGCGGTGGCGCCGTAGTAGACGTTCTGGCGTACGCCGCGGCGCACCTCTTCGGGCGTGTCGGCGTCAATGTATTCGTATTGCCAGAACCGGCCCTGTTCGGGCGAGAACACGCGGAATTGGCCTCCGAAGGGGGCGATGATCTTGCCGCAGTTGACCACCGTGGGGCCGGGGAACCAGCCTTTTTCAATGGCGCGTCGCAGGTCGGTGTCGGCGTAGTTGGCGGAATTGCCGACGTCGCGGATGACGGTGAAACCAGCTTCGAGCACCAGCCGTGCGTTGCGCACGCCCAACAGCGCCCGATGGGCGCTCGTCTCCCGCGCCACCGTGTACTCCCAGGCTGTGAGGCCGATGGGCGGCATGTTGAGAGTCAGATGGGTGTGGGCGTCCATCAGCCCGGGCAGAACCCAGGAGTGGGAGAGGTCAATCACCTCGGCTTCCTTAGGCGCCGCGACCTGAGAGCCCACTGCAACAATCTTGGTGTCGCGGACGAGGATTATCTGATTGTCGGCGACCTTGCCAGTCGCGGGATCAATCAGATGCCCGGCGCGAATCGCAATCGTTTGAGCGCAGAGCGCCCCGGGAAGAAAAACAACCAGGGCCAGCACGACGGCTCGCAACCTCATGGAAACCTCCTGCCTGCGGATTTGCGAAAACTCACTAGGTGCCGCGCAGGGCTTCGGCGCGGGCCACGCGCTCGACCGCGATTTGATAGGCCGCCTGCTTCAAAGGAATCTTCGCCTGGCTCGCCAGGCGCGCCACCTCGCGGTAGGCGCGGCTCATGATGCGCCCCAGCTCCGCGTTGACCTTCTCTTCTTCCCAGAAAATCTGCTGCAAATTCTGCGCCCACTCGAAATAGCTGACCGTGACCCCGCCGGCATTGGTCAGGATGTCCGGCAGCGTGGTAATGCCGCGGCGGTTGAAAATCTCATCCGCCTCCGGCGTAGTGGGCAGGTTCGCGCCCTCGGCGATGAGCCGCGCCTTGACGCGCTCGGCGTTGCCTTTGTGCAGCACGCATTCGAGCGCCGCCGGCACCAGCACGTCGCACTCCAGCTCCAGCAAGTCTTCGTTCGAAACCGTTTCGGTCCCGGGAAAGCCCATCACCGAGCCGGTTTTCTTCGCGTGCTCAATCACTTCTTTGACCGGCAAGCCCTTACGGTTTTTCGCCACCATGCCGCCGCTGACATCGCTCACCGCGATGATTTGAGCCCCCTGCTCGGCCAGCAGCAGCGCCGCGTTCGCGCCCACGTTCCCAAACCCCTGGATGACCACGGTCACTCCCTCGAGTGAGCGCCCCAGGTCTTTCAGGTGCTCGCGCAGCACCATCATCAGGCCGCGGCCGGTGGCCTGCTCGCGGCCCGCCGAGCCCCCCAGCTCCACCGGCTTGCCGGTGACGCAGGCGGGCGAGTAGCCGTGGCGCGAGCTGTACTCGTCGAAAATCCAGCTCATCACCTGGGCGTTGGTGTTGACGTCGGGCGCCGGCACGTCGCGGTAAGGCCCCAGCAGCAGGTGGATGCGGGCCACG
>CAYTXK010000327.1:0-2772 GCA_964441645.1 uncultured Acidobacteriota bacterium | reverse complement strand
CGCAACCTGGCCCTGCGCCACCGTGTGGCGCTTGCCATCTGCCAGGCGTTTCGATTTCATAGAAGCCTTCGGTGTCAAGCGCCTGGCGGATGGCAAGCGCCACACGGTGGCGCAGGGCCAGGTTGCGTTGCAGCAACGGGCGGCGCAGATCGAGGTAGCGGAAGCGTAGGCGGGTTTCCTCGCTGGCCGTGACTTCGGCCTCAATGGGAAAGGGCGGCGTGCGGGCGTCGTTCAGGATGTCGAGCCGCGCGGCCTGGACCTCGATTTCGCCCGTGGGCAGATGGGGATTGGTTTTCTCGCGGCGGACGACGGTGCCTTCGACGGCGATCACAAACTCGCCGCGCACCTCATCGGCGCGGGCGTGCACGCCGGGATTCTTTTCCTTGTGGCAGACGATCTGGGTGAGCCCGGCGCGGTCGCGCAGGTCGAGGAAGATGAGCTGGCCGAGGTCGCGCCGGCGATGCACCCAGCCGAGCAGGCGCACGCTCGCGCCGGCGTCGGCGGCGCGCAGCTCGCCGCAGGTGTGCGAGCGCTTCCAGTTGGCGAGCGGGTCAAGTTTCATTTGGAGGCGGTCAATTCCCGCAGGAGATCGGATTCCGGCAAAGTGCGCTGGGTGCCCGTGGCCAGCTCGCGCACGGTGACCGAGTTCTGCGCCAGCTCGTTGTCCCCCAGAATCAAGGCGTAGCGGGCCGCGAGTTGGTCGGCGCGGCCGAGCGCCTTCTTCAACTTCATCTCCTCGTACGGCAATTCCACGCTCAGGCCAGCCTCGCGCAAGCGCCGCGCCAGCTCACGCCCGCGGGCGTAGGCCGCGGCGCCGAGCCAGATGAGAAAAACATCGAGGCGCTCCTCCGTCTTAGCGGCGCCCGTCTGTTCAAGGGCCAGGATAAAGCGGTCGGTGCCGAGCGCCCAGCCGATGCCTTTGGCAGGCGGGCCACCGAGGAGCTCGACCAAGCCATCGTAGCGCCCGCCGCCGCAGATGGCGTTCTGGGCGCCGAGGCCGGGCGCGGTAATTTCAAAAGTGGTGCGCATGTAGTAGTCGAGGCCGCGCACCAGGCGCCAGTTCAACTCGAAGCCAATGCCGCGCTCTTTGAGTTCCTGCTTCACCCTGTCGAAGTGCTCGCGGCAGGCGACGCAGAGGTGGTCAAGGATGGACGGCAGCGTGGCGATGACGGCCTGCTCCTCTTCGAGCTTCGAGTCCAGGATGCGCAGCGGGTTCGTTTCCAAGCGGCGCTGGCTGTCCGCTCCGAGCTTGCTTTTGACTTTTTGCAGCTCTTCTTTGAGCAGAGCGACGTACTTCGGCCGGCACTCTCCACAGCCGATGGAATTCAAGTAAAGCGTACAGCCTTTGAGTCCGCAGCGCTCGATGAACGCCAGCACCATTTCGATGACCTCGGCATCAATCGCCGGGTGGTCGCTCGGGCCCAGCACTTCGGCGCCGATTTGGTAGAACTGGCGGAAACGCCCTTTCTGTGGGCGCTCGCGGCGGAACATCGGCCCGATGTAATAAAGTTTGGCCAGCCCCGGGCGGGTGTGCATCCCGTGCTCGATGTAGGCACGCACGACCGAGGCGGTCGCTTCGGGGCGAAGCGCTAGTGAGAATCCCTTCAAGAACTGCGGAATCGCATCGCTTACCTCACCGGCAAGAACCAATAGAGCTCCCACTGCAAGAAAGTGAATCCATTGATCTCTTTCCGACTCGGGGAGTTCCATAAGATTTCCAGGGGCTCTATGCAGGATATCCGAGAGTCTCCTCAAGGTTTCTCTATTGTGTTCTGTCTGCGGAACGTCACCGGAGTCGAATGCCGCCTGTAACTTTTCTACAAGTTGTCTGTAGCCAATCAGATACTCCTTAGCGCTCTGGGGGTCGGCTGTTCTGATTGGCTGTCTCGTAAAACTAAAATCTGCCGCCTTCAGGATTTCGGGGGGCTCGTCTTCAAAGCTGTACATCTCTTTCTGCACGATGTCGGTGTCAGCGCCGACCGAGCGGGCAAACAGCTCGGTCTCTTCAAACAGCGGCAGGCGGATTTCCTGAAAGTTGTAGGCGGCGAGCACCTGGCGAGCGGTTTGCTCGACGCGATTCCACAAGGCGGACTCTGGCGGCAGGATGTCGCGCGTGCCTTTTACAGCCTGAATGCGTTGTTTCATTGCCTGTGAAACGCAAAATGCAGATTCCTCGCTGCGCCCCTCACGCCGGTTCGGGACGAGCTCGGAATGACAATCATGAAGAACCACCGGCAGAGTCGGCCAGCGCCAGATAAGAATCTTTGTAGGCGACGTAGTGAGCAGCGTAGCGCCGGATGGTCTCCAAATCCTGCTCGCCCAGGTGCCGGCGAAAGCGCGCCGGCGCCCCGACAAACAGCGAGCGCGGGGGCACGACGGTGTTTTCCGTGACGACCGAACCGGCGGCGATGATCGAGCCTTCGCCGATGCGCACGTTATTCAGCACGATGCTGCCCATGCCAATCAGGCAGCGCGACTCGATGGTGCAGCCATGCAGGGTGACGTTGTGCCCGACCGTCACTTCATCGCCCAGCACCAGCGGGTAAAGGTCTTTCATCACGTGCAGCACCGAGCCGTCCTGGACGTTGGTGCGCGCCCCCAAGCGGATGGAGTTGACGTCGCCGCGAATCACCACCCGAAACCACACGCTGGCGTGCTCGCCGATGACGACGTCGCCGATGACGTCAGCCGTCTCGGCCACGAAGGCCGTCGAGGCGATCTGGGGTTTCGAGCCGTTAAAGGCAAGAATCATTGGGAACGGCTGAAACTAGC
>CAYTXK010000326.1:2133-2774 GCA_964441645.1 uncultured Acidobacteriota bacterium | reverse complement strand
CTTGCCGACGATGACCGAGTGCGCCTCCTGTCACGAGAACGCGACCCTGGTACGACCGGAATATCGGATCACCAATTGTCAGGTGTGCCATAAGACGATCACCCCGGAGCATCGGCCTCTGCCCCAAGACGGGTTCTCGCCGTCGATCGTCCACAATGAAGCGTTCCGCCGCCACCACGCCGATGCGGCCCGGGCGGCGGACAGTCAGTGCCGGTTCTGCCACACGGAGGTTGCCAGAGTAGACCAAGACAGCTGCGCGGCCTGTCACAGCGCCAAGCCTCCTCGCAGCCACATGGCCGGGCGGTTCCCGCAGGACGGGCACGGGCTGCTCGCGGCCATGGACCGAAAAGAGTGAGCGACTTGCCATACGAGCGATTTCTGCTACTTCTGCCACAACATTCCCCCACGCAGCCACTTTCCGCTGGCCTTCTTCGCCCAGGGTGGGCATCGTAACCTGGCCGCTCTTAATATCCGCAGTTGTTTTACCTGCCACACCTTCGAGAACACCTGCATGGAGTGTCATCAACAGCAGCTAAGGAAATAAGGTATGCACGCGACGCAAAGAATTGTGCTAGCGGTTCTGCTTGTTGCCCTCTGCTGGCCGGTTGGGATGAGCCTGGCCACCAGGATCCCCACTTCCA
>CAYTXK010000326.1:321-2123 GCA_964441645.1 uncultured Acidobacteriota bacterium | reverse complement strand
AGTCCCCCATGGTGTGCGCCGAGTGCCACCCCCGGCAGTTTCACGAGCTGCGCCAGGCGGTCCACGCCGGCTACCGCAACGCGAGCCCCACGTTTAATTCTTTGGAGCTCGGAGGCAATGCCGTGGTGCAGGGCGCTTTGACCGCAGGGACGATCCAGAACAACCTGCGGCCAGTGTACACAGATAACCCGCGGCCGGGGGTGAACAACCGCAACGTGGTGTTCCCGCCGGAGCAACTGCTGCAGAGTAGAGACCAGCTTCGCGCAGGCCTTTGCCTCGGTTGTCATAACGGGGTGGCACTCGACCTGGGCCAAAACCCCGCTCTTCGTGAGGTCCCCCAATGGGACGGAGTTCTTCAGGGGACGGTTCTTACCCCCCGCGATCCCACAAACCCTGACAGCGTCAACAGCATTAGGCCCCTGCGGGACTTTCACCTCGTCGCCGGCGACGGTTGCGAGTCCTTCGGCCTGAAAGGGGTGGACGGCTGCACGCAAGTCTTTCCCGCGGAATTTGGCGGGCCGCCGCCACCTGGGGCTCTGCCGTCGCTAGGGGCGGCAGGGATCACCTGCGACCATTGTCACAACGTGTACGGTCCGGATCACGCCCGCAGCTTGCAGGGAGACGGTTTTGCCGACATCGGCCAGGTCTGGGCGCTCACCGAAGTCAAAGTCGGCCCCTTTCTTGCCGCTATGCCTGTGCGCGGGGCGTTCCATACCCCTTCGTTTGATCTCGGTAAAATCAACTATCTGCGCAGTAGTAACTTTTGCGGCGCGTGTCACGACGTACGCATTCCTAACTCTGACGTGGTTGCGCCGGACCTCCTGACGCACACGCAAACGGAGGCGAACCCACAGGGGGTGGGCCATTACCGGCTAGAGAACCTCAGTACCGAGCATTTTATCGGGCCGTACAACAGTGCGGATAATCCGTTCGGCCAGGTTATCCGCTGCCAGGACTGCCACATGTCCCTCTTTCCCTATGCGGGGGAGACTTCCTATACCGTACAGGATAGTGCCCGCAATCGAACTTTTCAGGTCACCTCGCCCATTCCCGCCATTTTCCCGACCAACACCGCCGCGGTGGCAAACGCGGCGGAGCCTGGCTACACCCCGCCCCTCCGAGCGGTCTCGACTCATTATTTTACTGGTTGTGACATCCCCCTTCTGTCAGATGACGAACTGCGTGCTCACCTGGGGCCGGATTACCCGTCGGTCAATGAACCGGGAGTGGATGAATATGGAACCCCGCTCGCCATCAGCCAGCGGCGGGAAGACCTCCTCAAGGCGGCCGTCCGCGTCAACCTTGACCTGACTGACCAGGAAGCCCACCTGGGAGGGACCTTCCATGCACGGGTGACCGCCGTTTCTCTGACCGGTCATCGCTTTCCGGCGGGCTTTTCCCAGGAGCGCACGACCTACCTCCAACTTACCGTGTCGGCCAAACGGCGTGGCACGGATGAGGACTTCATCCTCTACCAATCCGGCTATGTGACTGATAAGCCGCATCCTGAGACTGGTGAGCTCGCCCCGGACGGCAACCTGGACGATGAGGACGTTGAACATATTAACGCCATTGTCAATCCTTTTACGCACGGCAATGAGGTATTTTTCCAGGGACCGGACAACGGGTCAGAGGCCCGCGATTTTGCGGGAGCACAGATTGGGCTGGTGCTCTTTCGCAACGAGGTCCTCCATGTCTACGACGCGGGGCAGCCGCACCCGCGCACCGGCGCGCCGCTGGACCAGACCTATGAAGAAGAAACTTTTAGCGCGGCTTTTGCCAACACGGTAGACAACTGGCAT
>CAYTXK010000326.1:0-311 GCA_964441645.1 uncultured Acidobacteriota bacterium | reverse complement strand
GCTCCCTACGGCCGCAGAGCTGCATGAATTAGGGGTAGATTTGGAAGGGACGCTGCAGGTGAAGGCAGTGGTGAATTTTAACCACTTCCCGCCGCTCTTCTTGCGCTTCCTCGCCCGAGCAACTGGCGCTGTGGTAGAGCAGAACCTGTATAACGTGCCGGCTATCGCTCCCTTCGTCGGCCTGCAGGGAGTGGCTAACTTGAACTTCAATCTGTTTGATGAACAACGGATCGATGACCACCTGCGTAACGTGCTGGACCTGGACAGCGCTGAACGTAGCGTGCCTTTATTCTAAAGAAGAGGGACACGAC
>CAYTXK010000325.1:0-2790 GCA_964441645.1 uncultured Acidobacteriota bacterium | reverse complement strand
CTACCCCCCGCATCTCCACGAAAGGCCCTCCTTTCCCCTGCTTGGTGCGTACTTGATAGCGCCGGTCGGCCGACCAGCTCCCCATGCTCGGATTCGGCCGACTGAAGCTGGCCAGCGGGGTAGTTTCGGTCATTCCCCAGGCTTGCAATAAATGGATGCCGTGCGAGTCCAGGGCGCGAAAAAGTTTTTCCGGCACCGCTGAGCCCGCGGAAAGCGCTCGCAGTCCGGGGGCCAGCTTCCATCGTTTCGGCCACTTCTCCAGCGCCTCCATCACGCCGATCCAGATGGTGGGTACGCCATTGGTCAGCGTGACGCGCTCCGACTCCATCAGATCCAGCAGGCTCTCGCCGTCCACCGCGGGCCCCGGAAATACTTGCTTGGCGCCGACCAAGGCCGCTCCGTACGGATAACCCCAGCCGTTGGCATGAAACATCGAAGACACCATCATCACCACATCGTGTTCGCTCAGGGCCAGCGCATCGGGCAACGCCATGGCAAAGGAATGCAGCACCATAGCGCGGTGGGAATAGAGCACTCCCTTGGGCCGGCCGGTGGTGCCGGAGGTGTAGCACATGGCGGCCGCGTCGGTCTCCTCCAGCGGAGGAGGAGCAAGATTCCCCTGCGCCTGCCCGAGCAGATCCTCATAGCTCTCCCAGCCCCTGCCTACAGGGGCGCCGGAGTACGGCACCACCCAGAGGCGTTCCAGATTCACCTTGCCGGAGAAGTTGGCCAGCAGGGGAAGCAGCACATCGTCCACCAGCAAGAAACGGTCCTCGGCATGGTTGACAATGAAAGCCAGCTCCTCGGGATGCAGACGCAGGTTCAGCGTGTGCAAGACTCCGCCCGACAGGGGAACGCCGAAGTAGGCTTCCAGGTGGCTGGCGTGATTCCACATCAGCGTGGCGACGCGGTCGCCGCTGTGCAGCCCGGCGCGTTGCAATCCCTCGGCCAGCGCTCGGGCCCGGCGATGCAGCTCGGCATAGGTCGAGCGCACCGGAGTCTTGTCAGGCCGCCGAGAAACGATCTCCACCGAGCCGAAGAGTCTGCCGGCCCGCTCCAGGATGTGGGTCAGCGTGAGCGGGTAGTCCATCATCGTGCCCTTCACCGCTGCACCTCCCCGGCACTCGGGCAGGATTGGATTGATTGACTTTCGGAGGCAGGCCATCTTAGGCCTGAGAAGAAGGCGAGTCAACGCGCCCTGAGAAGAAGAGTTAATTAAGGGCGGGGTGCCGAAACCCTTACCTTTTGAGCGCCTGATTCAGGCTAACAAGCGGGCTTTTGAATGACCAGGACGGGCACTTTGCGCCGGGCGGGGACGAGTTCGAGGCCGAGGGCTTTGAGCGCCTGCTCGAGCGCGGCCGTGTCGCCCGCGGTGTAGGAAACTTCCCAGTCCCAATTCCCCTCCAAGCTAGTTTCGTCCACCACAGGGCGCTGCAAAGTAAGCTCAAGCGAATTGGCTAGGCCCGAGATGGGCTCATTCTGGGCTACGATCAGGCCTGGGCGGCTGCTGGAGTGCACTCCGCCGCCGCTTGCCTTCCGCAATCCCGGCCCGGGGCCGTGTGGGGCTCGGAGCAGGAAGACATCCATCTCGCGTTCTTCCCGCACAATGGAAACTTCGAGTGCAGCAGGTACGGCTTGTTGCAGCAGCGGCCATAAAAGATTCTCTTGGCCTTCCGGCACGCTGGCAACAACGGTGTAGTACCACGACGGAAGCAACTCACGATTGAGGATGCGGCTCGGGGAAATCTGGAAAGCGTTGATGAGCAGCGTGGTGGTGTCCAGAGTATCGGCAGTGAAGCGGCCCTTGCTGGTGGCGATACCACCTCGGTGCGGGTTGTCGCCATAGCGGATTTCGACCCGCAAGAGCGGCGGTTTGCTACTCGCGGGAGCACCGGGGTCTGCGCCGGGCAGAATCCCGTAGTTCTCCCATGGCGGCAGGCCCGACGACTCCCCCTTGAGGGCGCGTTCGAGCACTTCCTCAGTAATCTGATCGGGGTAGGCAATGCCGGCGATGCGGGCGTTTTTATCGACGATT
This sequence comes from uncultured Acidobacteriota bacterium, assembly GCA_964441645.1. Taxonomy (GTDB): domain Bacteria; phylum Acidobacteriota; class Terriglobia; order Acidiferrales; family 2-02-FULL-67-57; genus CAYTXK01. The sequence goes on along the minus strand of CAYTXK010000325.1, from coordinate 755 downwards.
ACAGTCATGGGGATTCCTCCGAGGCGGTAGGCACGGGCCACGCGCTGGTTTTCATCTTGGGTGACCCAGCCGCGGATAGGGTGCCGCTCGAGGAAGGAGCGCTGAGTCGCTCCCGGCTCGTCACTGACGGAGACGAAGACGACGCCTTGCGACTCGAATTTTTCGACGAGTGCATTCAGATGGGAAATGGCCGCGACGCAGGGCGCGCACCAAGTGGCCCAAAATTCGAGCACCGTAACTCGGCCGGCAAGCGATGGGAGCAGAGAGGCAGCCTCCGGCGGGCCTTGCACGACCTTCAACCCGGCCACAGGTGGCGCGGCGGCGCCGATTTTCAGCGCCGGTGTCGGGTCCTGGGCGTGGAGAGCTGCCACCGCAATTAAGCCAATGAGAAAACTACGTAGGCGACGCATTTCAACCTTCCCCTTGTTTGCCTATCCAATCTGTTCGAGGGGGAGAATCGCTACTTCTACCCCTCAATAAAAATAGCACTGTGGCCGAAAGGCTGAGCCAAAAAGGTTAGGTTCTGGCAAGCTCCTCATCCCGCCGCTTTGCTCAACTCAGCCCTTGAGGCTTGGGGGGCGAGGGATTCCATCGGATAGCCGGCGGCGCGCCAGGCTTCGAACCCGCCGGCCAGCGGCCGCACCCGTTCAATGCCTCGTCGCCGCAGCAGCAGCGCCACCCGGGCGCTGGTGGCTTCGTTGGGTCAAGTACAATAGAGAACCACGTCGCGGTCACGGGGAATTTCCTGGTGGCGG
>CAYTXK010000324.1:2292-2805 GCA_964441645.1 uncultured Acidobacteriota bacterium | reverse complement strand
TACACGGGCAAACCACGGAACTCCGGGGTCACGAACTGGCATGTACTGAGAGCCTATCTGGACGGAAATCCCCGGGTTTACCGCAACTTCAACGTTATCTCCGCGACAGCTATCGCCATGCGAGAAGCGCTTTTGCGGCAGGATTGGCGCGCCCTCGCCAGGCTGCTGCGGCAGGAGTGGGAGACGCGGCGGCGGAACTCTCCCGGGATTTCGACGCCCTTTATCGACCGGCTCATTCGGGTCGGGCGGCGCCACGGGGCGGAGGCGGCCAAAGTCTGCGGGGCGGGCGGGGGCGGCTGCGTCGTATTTCTGAGCTCTCCCCGGCGGCGCGCCGAGTTGGCCAGCGCGCTGGCAGCAACCGGGGCGACCCTGCTGCCATTTCGCATCGCCCGGCGCGGCGTGCGCGTGGAACGGCTCCGATGACAGCTTGCCTGCCTGGGTATCTTTCCCTCGGCGGGCAAAAGAACTAGAATAGGGTGACTCCGGAGAGCGCTATGAGACCTGCTTTCCGAC
>CAYTXK010000324.1:626-2282 GCA_964441645.1 uncultured Acidobacteriota bacterium | reverse complement strand
CCCGCCTACGCCAAGGCTCCGGCGGGCAGGCCCGCCTACAACAAGGCTCCCCTCGGCTTCGTTCCCCTCGACTGCGCTCCCCTCGACTGCGCTCGGGGCAGGCGGGACAGGCGGGGCGAGCCGGCGGGCAGGTGGGCCGTTTTCTCTTTGTCCTCCTTTTCTGCGTGGCCGCCGGTTCCGCCGTTCCTCCCAAGGATTTGTTGAGCGATCAGAACCGCCTCGACATTTTGCGCAAGCTGGCTTTTGAATACGTCACCACCTTGCAGCCTTTGCCGGCCATCCGGGAGGAGAAGGAAGCGGTCGAGGTGAGCGAGGGGCGGCTGAACGAGGAGAAGCTGCGGCAAACGCTGGTCAACCGCGGGGTGGCGGTGCCCGAGGGCGAGGTCGTCCAAATTACGCGAGTGCAGTTCCAGCGGCGGACCATCCTGGTGGAAATCAACGGCGGCGTGGAGAGAAAGAAGAAGTGGTACCAGCGGCTCACGGTTCGCGGCCAGGCGGGAGGAATGGAGGGCGGGCCCCCGTCTTCGAGGTCTCCGGCGCCGCCTCCGCCGGGCAGCTCCTCCTCCGCTAACGTGGCGCAGGGCTGCTACGTGGTGTTGAGTTTTCCCGACCACGTGCCGGATCTCTCCGGCGAAGAAGTGAAGAAAATGCTGGGGAGCGTGCTGGATTTCAGCCGGCCGTCGGCGGCCGTCCCCTGGATTGAGACCATTCCGGCGGAGTTTCGCGAGGCGATTCGCAACCGCAAGGCCAAGGTGGGGATGAGCCGCGACATGGTGCTGGCGGCGCTGGGGCGGCCCGACCGCAAGGTGCGCGAAGTCAAGAACGACCAGGACACGGAAGACTGGATTTACGGTTACCCGCCGTTTGTGACGTTTGTGACGTTTATTGGCGAAAAGGTGGTCGCAGTCAAGGAATTCCGCTAACTCTTGGCAAAGCCTGTCTTTTAGGCTTACACAAAGCCGACGACGAAGCCAAAGTACGGCTTCGTCGCCGCTACCAGAAGCGTTTTTGGAGGTAGCGGTGAGGAATGTGGGAGAAAGGCCGACGACGAAGCCAAACTACGGCTTCGTCGCCGCTACCAGAGACGTTCTTGGCTTCCAGCCGGAAGGTCGAGAACATCAACTGGGATGATGGACTCGCTCCCTCTGTAGGCGGTGGCGCTTGACCAGCGCCAGTCTACCGGCCCCGTCACCAGGCCCTTGCGCACCGGGTTCTGGTGGATGTAATCGAGTGTTTCCAGAAACTCCGCCGGTGTGCGCATGAAGCGATCGAAGAACCCTTTTCGTCAAAGGCCGCTCTTTTGCTTTCGTTCTGAGTTGATGGTTCGCGCGCTCATGTATTTGAGATCTTGTACCAGCTTAGAGATTGTGTCTTTTTCCTCCGGCAGAACCAAGAGGTGTACATGGTCGGGCATGATGACAAAACCGGGGAGTTGAAAGCGGCGGCGTTTCCGAGCGGTGTTAATGCAGCGGCACAAGAGGTCGCGCTCGGCGCCACTGAACAACGGAAGCCCACGGCGGAGATTGGTGGTGATGAAGAAAACTTTGCCACGATGAACAAGACGACGTAAGCGAGCCACGGAGGGAGTATAGCCCAGGGAGAAAGGCCGACGACGAAGCCAAACTGCGGCTTCGTCGCCGCTACCTTGAAGTTGAA
>CAYTXK010000324.1:0-616 GCA_964441645.1 uncultured Acidobacteriota bacterium | reverse complement strand
GTAGTCGGGGGGGTTAACTAAGGAGAAAGGCCGACGAGGAGGCAAAGAACGGCTTCGTTGCCGCTACCTTGAAGTTGAATTGACCCGACTTGCTGGGGGGGAGTATGATGGGCGCCTACTCCGGGCAGTCACTCCAAAGAGGGGGCATTATGGCTATCAGAGTCGGCATTAATGGTTTCGGCCGCATCGGGCGCAACATTTACCGCGCGGCGATGGGCGACCGCGACCTCGAGATTGTGGCGGTGAACGACATCACCGACCCGCACACGCTGTCGCATCTGCTGAAGTACGACTCCATCCTCGGCAACCTGACCGCCAAAGTGAGTTGGAAAGAGGACAGCATCCAGGTGGACGGGGCCAACGTCCGCGTCTTCAAGGTCAAGGACCCGGCGGAGCTGGACTGGAACTCGTTCGGGGTGCAAGTGGTGGTCGAGTCCACCGGCCTGTTCACCAAAGGGTCGGATGCCGCCAAACATCTGCGCGGGAGCGTCAAGAAAGTCATCATCTCCGCGCCGGCCACCGACCCCGACCACACCATCGTGCTCGGCGTGAACGACAAGACCTACGACCCGGCCAAGCACAACGTGGTGTCGAACGCCTCCTGCACCACCAACTG
>CAYTXK010000323.1:0-2810 GCA_964441645.1 uncultured Acidobacteriota bacterium | reverse complement strand
AGAAAGCCAAGCGCTTCGCCAAGGTCACCGTGCAGGAACTTTTCATGTACAAGAAGGCCGATGTGGAGAAAGGGCGACAGAGCCGCGACCTCTACCAGCGCTTCAAGGGCGAGATTGATAAATCGAAGGCCCTCTACGACAAGCGTTTTAAGACACTTTCCAGCCACAATGTTGACTACCTCTACGACGAGTTGGTCAGCGTGCTGGCGGGAAATGATCCCGGCGCCCTGGGCGACTATCCCTTGCGAAGGAAGAAACACAGGAAGTAGGTCATCAGCATTCACCAGCTTTGCCAGACTGTCTTCGAGAAGGAGAAACTGTATGTCGTGCGACGTTAGCTTACTTTCCGGCATTACGTATTTCGAGATGCTTGACGATGAAGAGCGGAAAGTCCTGGCCCAAAGCATTGAGTGCATCAAGGTCCCGGCCCGGGCCACGCTCTTCCACGCCGGAGATCCGGGCGCCTCTCTCTTTGTCGTGCGCACGGGGGCCATCGAGCTCTCCGTCAAAGACCAGGCCGGGCAGAAAATCGTCCTGACCACTGCCAAGGAAGGCGACCTGTTCGGCGAGCTGGCCCTGCTGGACAGCGGGCCGCGCACCGCCACCGCCATCGCGGTTCGCGACACCGAATTGCTGGCGTTGGAGCGGGAGGACCTCCGCCTGCTCTTCCACAAGAAGCCGGAAGCTGCCTTGCACCTGCTGGCGGCCATGGGAACCATGACCCGCCGCGCCGACGAACTGCTGCGAACCCGCGTGGTGCGCAACGTGAACGTGGAGGTGGAAGAACACGCCCCCGTTCTTTACCGCGCGGCGCGCCGCGTGGCGCGTTTTGGGGGAAGCTTGTACTTTCTGGGGCTGAACGCCGTGTTCTTTGCCGCCTGGTTTGCCGCCAACGCCGGGCCGCTGCATCCTTTCGCTTTTGACCCCTTTCCTTACGACCTCGTCAAGACGATAGTCCCTCTGGAAGCCTTGTTTCTTTCGATTATCGTGCTCATCAGTCAAAAACAGCAGGCGGAGAAAGACCGGGTGCGGGCCGACGTCGAATACGAGGTCAACGTGGAGGCCGAGCGCAAGGTGGCTCATCTCCACGAAAAGGTGGACCGCATCTACGAAAGTATGATGGACCGCTTTGTCCAGCTGGAGAGAAGGCTGAGGCCCCAGAGCTAAGTGCGGGGCGGCTTCATCGGCTGAGCCAGCAGGTCTTCCTTGCGGTAAATCATCTCGGAGATGTTGTAGGCGGCCAGCTCGAAGCCGTGGCCGTGGGTGATGGCATCGGTGGGGCAGGCCTCGACGCAATAGCCGCAGAAGATGCAGCGCGAGTAATCGATGTTGTAGACCTGGGCGTAGCGCTCGCTGGCGCTGATGCGCCGCTCGGCGGTGTTTTCCGCCGCCTCAATGTAGATGCACTGCACCGGACAGGCCGCCGAGCAAAGGAAACAGGCCACGCATTTTTCCAACCCGTTCTCATCCCGCTGCAAGACGTGGATGCCGCGGTAGCGCGACTGGAAGCGGACCGGCTCATCGGGGTAATTCTCAGTAACGGTGGGCTGAAACATGTAGCGCAGGGTGACGCCCAGGCCTTTGGCGAAGGTCACGGCGGTTTCGCCAATCTCCCGCAGGATGGAGGGCATGGCCGGGAGTATAGTCGCCCCGTCGGGCGAGGTCAAACGCGGCTGGGAGTTTCGAGGTAGGCCCGCAGTTCGGTTTCAAAGCGGCGCAAATCATCCAGCAGCGGCGCCGTAGCGGGGACCTGGTTCGTCTTCCACACGAACCACTGTCCCCCGCCCCGCTCCACCAACGCCGACAAGTTTCCGTCAATCAAGTAAGCCGGCGGAGCCGCAAAGATGAAGGTCCCCTCGGCCACGGGCGCCAGCAGCGCCGCGCAGCCGTATTTCTTGACGCCGACAAAAGCCTCCAGGAAGCGAAACCGGACGAATTCAAAGCGGGCTGCGACCAGGCGCAGCACGCGGTCGAGATGTGCCCCGCTCAGCCGAATCCGCTCGGGGGGAGAAACCGAGGAAAGTGACATCCCCGATGGCTAGTCCTTTTGGCGCCCGAGCGCGTCCACGAGCGCGCGCAGGGTCTCGATGATTTCGCGTCGCGGCACCACTGATTTGCGAAAACGCAGCCGCAACTCGAACTCCCCCTCCGGCGCGCGATAGGTGTAGACGAACGGCTTGAGCCGCGGCACGGCCTCGGGCTTGCGCTCGGCCCGCGCCTGCTCGCGGCTCATCCCCCGCGCCAGGCGCTCAGCCAGCTCCAGCATTTTCTTTTCGTTGGGCTGGCGGGCCAGCTCCAGCAGCGCCGACTTCGAAGTGAGCGCCAGCTCGTCGCAGCGGATGCGCACCGCCGGCGGAATCACCAGCAGCGCCAGGCTTTCGCTGACCGTAGCGCGCGACTTCCCGATGCGTCGCGCAATCTCTTCGTGGGTGTAGTCGAACTGCTCGGCCAGCGCCCGCAAGCCCTCGCCTTCCTCGAAGGGATTCAGGTCTTTCCGTTGCAGGTTTTCGATGAGCGCCAGCTCCAGCATTTCGGCGGTGTCGGCGTCCTTCTCGATGCAAGGCACTTCCAGCAAGCCCGCGGCTTTGGAGGCGTGGTAGCGGCGCTCGCCGGAGATGATGGTGTACATGTCGTCCTGGGGGTCGAAGCGCACCAGCAGCGGCTCCAGCACGCCCTTCTCGCGGATCGACTGCGTCAGCTCGCGCAGCGACCCCAACTCCTTCCGCGGCTGGTTCGGGTTCGGTCGCAGACGCTCGAGGGAAATCATCTTGCCGATGGCCGCGCCCGTCAGCGCGGTGATGCTCTCCACA
>CAYTXK010000322.1:0-2835 GCA_964441645.1 uncultured Acidobacteriota bacterium | reverse complement strand
GGGCCGCGCTGGAAGACGCTGAGCGTCCCGCGCGGCCAGTCGGTGGCCTTCAACGCCAGGATGGCGGAGAAGTCCAGGCAGCGCCCAGCGGCGCCGGGACCACTGGATCACCAGAAAGGAAAATAGTCGCGCTCAAGCCGCGGAGGCCGAAGCAGTGGAAGGCGCGGCCCCTCGCATTTGCTCGGGGTGAACTCCGGCCTGGTCGGAGTCATCGAAGCGGACGGAAACGATCTGGGAGACGGCGGCCTGCATGGTTACGCCGTACATCATCGGCGCAATCTCCATCGTCTTTTTGTTGTGCGTGATGAGAATGAACTGCGTCTGCGGGGCCATGTCCTGCACCAGCCGGGTGAAGCGGCCGACGTTGGTGTCGTCGAGCGGCGCGTCCACTTCGTCGAGAATGCAGAAGGGGCTGGGCTGGAAGCGGAAGATGGCGATAAGCAGCGCCAGCGCGGTGAGCGCCTTCTCGCCGCCCGAGAGCAGCAGCACGTTTTGCAGCCGCTTGCCCGGTGGCTGGCAGATGAGCTCTACGCCGCTGTCCATGGGGTTTTCGGCCTCCGTCATGCGCAGCGTGGCCGAGCCGCCGCCAAAGAGCAGCTTGAAGGTTTCGGCAAAATTCTGGTTGATGATGGCGAAGGCGTGGTCGAATTTTTCCTTCGACACCACGTCAATTTCGGTGATGGCGCGCGTCGTGTCCTCAATCGAAGCCAGCAAATCAGCGCGCTGTTTCGCCAGGAATTCGTGCCGCTGCTCGCACTCCTGAAGTTCTTCGAGCGCCATCATATTGACCGCGCCGATGGTCTCCAGGCGCTCACGGATTTCCCGGTAGCGCGTCTCCGCCTGCGCCAGCTCTTCCCCGGCCAGGCGCTCGGTGACCTGCGCGCAGAGCTGCTCCGCCGTCAGCCCGAACTCGCTCTGCGCCGCCAGTTCGGAATGCTGCCGCTCGGTTTCCAGGCGTGCCTGCTCCACCTCCAGGCGGTGGCGCTCCTCGCGCAGGGTGTCGAGCTGCTCGCGGCGCGTCCGCAGCGCCGAATCCCGTTCCAGCACGCCCTGGCGCAAGCTCAGTAGCTCGGCCTCTCCCTCGGTGCAGCGCTTTTCCTGCTCAATCTTTTCCTGCTGGCGCTCGACCACCTCGGCCTGCCGCGCCAGTAGTTCCTCGGCCAGGCGTTGCGTGTCGGCTTCGAGTTGCGTCGCCTGTTGCCCAAGCTCCTGTTGCTCCGCCGCCAGCCGCGCCGACGTTTCTTCCAGGCGGACTTGTTCTTGCCGTGCGCCGCGCAGCCGCTCTTCTAACGCCGCACGGCGCGCCCCGAGTTCGGCCAGGCGGGCGGAGCCGGCTTCGAGCTGCTGCCGCGTCTCGCCCAGAGCGCCGTTGGTGGAGAGGAGATGAGCTTCGAGCGCGGCCAGTTCCCGCTCCTGCCGGCTGACCTCTTGGCGAAGCACGCTGCGGCGCTCTGTGGCGGCCCGCTGCTCGTTTTCGCGGGCGGCCGCTTGCTCGGCGGCGCGCGTTTCTTCTGAGGTGCGCCGGGAACGCTCGGCGCCGAGCGCCCCCAGTTGCTGCTCGAGCTGCAGCAGAATCTTTTCATGGGCGAAGAGCGTCTGGCGGGCTTGGTCGAGCGAGCGTTCGAGCTCGCGGCGGCGGGCCTCGAGCTGGTCCAGGGTGCTTTCCGCAGCCGTGGCTGCGGGCTCAATCCTGGTGCGTTGCTCGGTGGCGCGCTCCAGATCCCGTGTGAGCGAGTGCGAGCCGTGGCCGTTGCGCGTCCCGCCGCTCACCAGCCGGCCGTGGTAGCAAGTGCCGTCCGTGGAGAGGAAGAAGTACTGCGGGTGCTCGCGCGCTAGTTGCTCGGCGGCCCGCGGCGACTCGACCAGATACGTTCGTCCCAGCTTGGGCAGTACCCGCCGCGCCTCGCTCCCCAGCGGCCCGTTCAGATGCACCAGCTCGGCCACCGGCGCGATTACCCCGGCTCCCGCAGGCCGCGCCGCCTCTTCCACCAGCTTGGGCGGGAAGCGCCCGAAAGAATCCACCAGGAAAGTCGCCCGGCCGGCCATCTGCTCGCGCAGCAGCGAAACGCCCGAGCGGGCGGCGTCGTAGGTTTCGACCACCACATATTCCATTTCGTCGTGGAGATAATCCTCGAGCAGCGGCGCGTACTGCGGGGTGAACTCGGCGAAGTCGGCCACCACCCCCACGGCGCGGAACTGCGCCTGCCCGGAGCCGCTCGTCGCCCCCAGCAAAAGTTTCTGCACCGGCTCGGCCAGCGCGGCGCGGTGCGTGACCAACTCCTTCAGCGTCTGCTGCTGCGCCAGCGCCGTGGCCAGCGCCCGCCGCAGCTCTTCCACCCGCTGGCGCTCGGCTTGGTATTCCACCTGGCACTGCGTAAGCGTTTGTGCGACTTTATTGACGTTGTCCTGCGCCCGCGCGTGTTCGCCGCGAGCGTGCGCCAGCGCCGCCTCCAAGCCCGCAGCTTCGCTCGCCAGCTCTTCCCCTTGCTGGCGGGCCAACTCGCGCTCCACGCTGAGCTGCCGCGTGTGGTCGCCAGCGGAACCGGCAAGCTGTTCGAGCTGCCCCAGCTCGGCGCGCACCAGTGCCAGGCTGTTCAGCCCCTCGGCCTGCCGCTCTTGAAGCTTTTGCAGTTCGGTTTCGAGCGCGGCGGTGCGCTGGCGGCGGGCTTCTTCTTCCGAGGTCAGGCGCTCCAGCTCCGCAGCGGTGGTCGTGAGTTCCTGTTCCAGTTCGGTGTTGGCGGCGCGGTTCTGCGTCAGGCTGAGACGCCCGGCGTCGGCTTCCAGATCGCGCTGGGCAGCAAGGCGCGTGAGCCGGTGGTGCCCGTCGAACGCGTC
>CAYTXK010000321.1:0-2837 GCA_964441645.1 uncultured Acidobacteriota bacterium | reverse complement strand
CACGCCCGGCCGGCGGGTGCGCTCTTCGAGCTCGGTCTCGGTGCGGAAGCGCGGCACGCCCAGCATCTCGCGCACCACCTCGGGCGTCACCACCAGACGGGCTTCGCCCTTCTCCGCCACCTGGCGCGCATGCTTGCGGCAAAGAGTGGCAATCTCCCGCTCCAGGTTGCGCACGCCGGCCTCGCGCGTGTAGTGGCGGATCACTTCCGCCAGGCCTTCCTCGGTGAACTCGATGTGCTTGCCCGGCTCGAGCCCGTGCGCTTCGAGCTGCTTGGGCACGAGAAATTTCTGCGCGATGTGCACCTTTTCTTCCTCGCTGTAGCCCGGCAGCTCCAGGACCTCCATGCGGTCGCGCAAGGCCGGCGGAATGGGGTCGAGGTAGTTGGCCGTAGTAATGAACAAGACCTTCGACAGGTCGAAGGGGACGTCGAGATAGTGGTCGCGGAAGCTGTAGTTCTGCTCGGGGTCGAGCACCTCGAGCAGGGCCGCCGCCGGATCGCCGCGGAAGTCGCGGCCGAGCTTGTCCACTTCATCGAGCATGAACACAGGGTCGCGGGTTTCCGCGCGGCGGATCCCCTGGAGGATTTGCCCCGGCAAGGCGCCGACGTAGGTGCGGCGGTGGCCGCGAATCTCGGCTTCGTCGTGCATGCCGCCGAGCGACAGCCGCACGAAGCGCCGGCCGAGCGCCCGCGCAATCGACATTCCTAGCGAGGTCTTCCCCACGCCCGGCGGGCCCACGAAGCAAAGGATCGGCCCCTTGAGGTCGCGCTTGAGTTGATAGACCGCCAGATACTCGAGGATGCGCTGCTTGACCTTCTCCAAATCGTAGTGGTCGGTGTTCAAAATCTCCGCGGCGCGCTTGACGTCTACCTCGCCCGCGCTGGCTTTCTGCCACGGCAGCGACACCAGCCAGTCGAGATAGGTGCGCACCACGGTGTACTCCGCCGCCGCCTGCGGCATCTTCTCCAGCCGCTTCAGCTCGCGCAGGGCTTCTTTCTTGGCCTCGTCCGGCAGCCCCGCTTGTTCGATCTTCCGGCGCAACTCCTCAGTCTCGCGCTGGCTGTCGTCAATCTCGCCCAGCTCTTTCTGGATGGCCTTCAGTTGCTCGCGCAGGTAGAACTCGCGCTGGCTCTCGCCCACCTGTTGCTGCACATCGGACTGAATCTTGCTCCCCAGGCGCAGGACTTCGCGCTCCTTGGTCAGCTCTTCCACCAGCCGGCGCAGCCGCACCCGCACGTCCAGCGTTTCCAGCAGCTCCTGCTTGGTCGTGGTCGCAAGCGAGGCCATCGTCCCGGCCACGAAGTCGGCCAGCCGGCCCGGGTCGTCGAGGTTGAGCGCGATCGTCCGCAGGTCTTCGGAGAGATTGGGCGAGGAGGAGATAATCTCGTCAAACAGCTCGCGCACGCGGCGCGTCAAGGCCTCATATTCGGAGTCGGGCGCACCCGGCACTACGTCGGCCAGCGGCTCGACGGCCCCCCGCAGGAAGGGCTCCCGCTGGGTAATCTCCCGCAGAGCGAACCGGTGCTGTCCTTCGAGGAAAACCACGTAGCTATCATTGGGGACGCGGACGACTTTGTGGATCAGCGCCACTGTGCCCACGCCGTATAAGTCCGTCAAACCCGGTTTGTCCACGCGGGGGTCGCGCTGGGCCACCACCCCCACCAGCTTCTCTTCGCCGCCCAGCGAGCGAATCAACTGCACCGAGCTTTCCCGGCCGAAGGTCAGCGGCCCCACCGACTGAGGGAACAGAACCGCGTCCCGAACTGGCAGGATGGCCAGCTCTTCGCGCCCCGTACCGCTTGCTGGCGTCTTCTGGCTCACCTTCCCCTCCTAACAATAGATATGATGCTCATTATATCAAGTAAGATGCTATTGAAAACCACAACAGATGTTAACTTATAAGAACAATATATTCAACTAGTTAGAAGTATAGACAACTCCTTAAGCCTCCCTTCGAGTCATCTATTCGGCAGGCGCCCTGGCGGTCCTCGACGAACTGCCTTAGAGGGCTTGACATTCAAGGGTCTTTGAAGTACCCTGAAAGAGAGTTCCAGCTAACCTCCCATGCAGAGACACGACTACACTCAACGCCTTTTGGCCGCCGCTATGGCGGAGCCTGGAAGCCATGCTTCGGCCCCAACCATGAACCGTGGGAGGGCGATAATGTTTCAGAGAATTGGCTGGCAGCGCCCCTCCCTCGAGGAACGCCGCTGGTGGGTAATCCAGGGGGCGCTCATTCTGGCCACCGTCCTGGCGATTGGTAGCCTAGTCCTTCTAGCCATGCGCTGACCCCTGCTGGCCCCGGAACCAGCTACACCCTTCCACCCTTAGGTTTTGGCGTGCCTCCGCGCTCTACTTCTGCACCGGAATCCGCCGGAAATCGCTCGCGAACGAAGGCCTGCGCCTCCTCTGCCGTCTTGAGCGTCCCTTCGAGCTGGGCTTCTTCGAGCGCCGCCAGGATGCGCCCCAGTTGCGGCCCCGGCCGGTAGCCCATGGCCTGCAGGTCGTGACCGGTCAGCAGCCGCGGCGGCCGCACCTCCTCCGGCGGCATGGTTTCGAGCGCCTCTTTGACAAAGCGCCAGTTGTCGAGCTGGCCGTGGCTGGCCGAACAATCCAGCCGATGCAGCTCCAGGTGCTCCTCGAACCTGTCCATCGCCAGAAAGCGCTTGAAGGTGCTGGCCCGCATCTGCGGGGCGTCTTTGAAGCGCAGGTGGTTCCGCACCAACGCCACCACCTGCTCGGCCTGGCTGTTGGAAAGCCGCAGACGCCCGCAGATTTCTTCCGCCATCACCGCGCCCATGTCCGCATGGCCATCGAAACGGATGCGGTCGCTGCCC
>CAYTXK010000320.1:0-2852 GCA_964441645.1 uncultured Acidobacteriota bacterium | reverse complement strand
CATCGTCGGCGACCTCTTCGAAATCGTCCCCGCCCTCATCGAAGCCCTCGAAAAAGGCTAGAGGCATCCCCAATTGATTGCTCCCTCGCCGCGGCAGCGTGATATGCTGACACGTTGTGGAGGCTGACTGCGCCAGTGAAATTTGAGAACTACAAGGTCGTTCTTTACCGCCAGGAGGACGCCTCCTGGGTGGCGGAGATTCCCGCCATCTCCGGCTGCTATGCCCTGATGCCCACCCGGCAAGAGGCTCTAGCTGAACTGGCCAAGGTTTTCGAAATGATCGCGGAAGAGTACCGGGAGAAAGGCCGCTCGTTACCGGCCGACACAACTCAAATCGTGCATGCCTAGCGCTACCGCCCGGGAATTCCAAAAGGTGGCGCGCCAGCTGGGTTTTATCAACACACGGCAAACCGGCAGCCACGAGCGCTGGAATCACCCTGATGGGCGCGCGGTCACCGTTCCTCTTCACGGAGGGCGTGAAATCGGCCCGCCGCTCTTTTTCAAGATTCTCCGACAACTGGGCATCACCCTTGAAGAATTTCAAGAACTGCGCTAGCAAGAGCCACGAAGTCTGGCGAAACTAGATGACGCAAGGAACCATCGAGCGGGAGCAGCTCGAAGCCGACGTGGTGATTGTCGGCGCCGGGCCTGCTGGCCTCGCCTGCGCCCTCCATCTCGCCTCGCTCATCCGCGCTCATAAAGCCGCGGGCGCCAAGCCCGAGCTGAGCGAAGAAAACATCTACCTCCTCGAAAAAGCCGACCAGCTCGGCATGCACTCGCTCTCCGGCGCCGTGATGAACCCGCGCGGGCTGCGCGAGCTGGTGCCGGACTTCGAAAAAGAAGGCGCGCCGCTCGATTCACCGGTCGGCGACGATGCCGCCTACTTCTTTACCCCGCGCCGCGCCTGGCGCTTCCCCCTCACCCCGCCGCCGCTGCAGAACCATGGCAACTACGTCATCTCGCTGGCGCGCCTGGTCGAGTGGCTCGGCCAGCGCGCCGAAAAAGCCAGCGTGAACGTCTTCACCGGCTTCGCCGGCCGCGAGCTTCTCATCGAAAACGGCCGCGTCGTTGGCATCCAGACCGAAGACAAAGGCGTGGACAAGAACGGCCGCCCCAAAGAAAACTTCCAGCCCGGCTACCAAATCCGCGCCCGGGTCACGGTGCTCGCCGAAGGCCCGCGCGGCTCGCTCGCGAAGCAGCTCATCCAGAAATTCAATCTGGCCGCCGGCCGCAACCCGCAGGTCTATGAAATCGGTGTCAAAGAAATCTGGGAAGTGCCCGCCGGCCGCATCGCCCCCGGCACCGTCTGGCACACGCTGGGCTACCCGCTGCCTTCCGACATTTTCGGCGGCGGCTGGATTTACGGCTTGCAGGCGAATCGCGTCTCGCTCGGCCTGGTCAGCGGCCTCCACTACGCCAACCCGCTCTTTGATCCGCACACCGCTTTCCAGCAGTACAAGCTGCATCCCTTCGTGCGCCGCCTGCTCGAAGATCGGGCTTTACCGCGCCCAAGGCAGGCTCGAGGGCGGCAAGCTGGTTCGCTACGGCGCCAAAACCATTCCCGTGGGCGGCTACTGGGCCATCCCGAAAACTTTCGTGAACGGCGCGCTCCTCATCGGCGACACCGCCGGCTTTCTCGACTCGCAGCGCCTCAAGGGCATCCACATGGCCATCAAGACCGGCATGCTGGCCGCTGAAACTGTCTTCGAAGCGCTAAAAGTCGGCGACACCTCGGAAAAAATGCTGGCGCGCTTCCCCGAAAAAGTCGAGCGCAGTTGGGTGCAGCAGGAGCTTTGGAAAGTGCGCAACTTCCACCAGGGCTTTGAACACGGCCTGTGGCGGGGCCTCGCGCACGCCGCGCTGCAATTCGTCACCGGCGGCCGCGGCCTGCACGCCCGCTATCCGAATCGCGCCGGGCACGAGTATTACAAAAAGCTCGCCGAGCTAGGCGGCGCCAGGCCGCCCGGGGTCAAACCCGACGGCAAGCTCACCTTCGACAAAGTCACCGACGTCTACCACTCCGGCACGCGCCACGCCGAAGACCAGCCCCCCCATCTGCTGGTGGCCGACACCAACATCTGCTCGACCCGCTGCGCCGAGGAATACGGCAACCCCTGCCAGTACTTCTGCCCGGCGGCGGTTTATGAAATCGTCACCGAGGGCGGTCGGCCGCGCCTCAAGCTCAACCCCTCCAACTGCGTCCACTGCAAAACCTGCGACATCATGGACCCCTACGAGATCATCACCTGGGTGCCGCCCGAGGGCGGCGGCGGGCCGCACTACGAGGGGATGTAGAAAGAGCCCGCCTCAGCGGCGAACTTGCTGCGGCCGCTCCTCCAATGTGACTTTGACGGTGCGCTTCTCGCGGCCACGGTAGAAGGTGATTTCGACCTCGTCGCCGGGTCGCTTGCGGTAGATGAGCCGGTTCAAGTTCAACATGGAGGACATGGGCTGGCCGTCGATGGCGGTGATGATGTCACCGCCCACCTGGAAGCGGTAGCGTCCCACGGTAACCGCCCGCGATCCACCGCGCAGGCCGGCGCGGTCGGCGGGCCCGCCTTTAAGAACTTCCGCCACCATCAACCCTTCCTGCACTGGCAACTCCAACAATTCGGCCAGCTCGGGCCAAACGTCCTGGGCGGAGACGCCTACCCAGGGCCGGCGGACGCGCCCATAACGCACCATATCTTCCAGCACGAATTTCACCGTGTTGACGGGAGTGGCGAAGCCGATGCCGATGCTGCCGCCGCCCTGCGGCGAAAAGATGAGCGTGTTGACCCCGATGACGCGCCCCTGGGAGTCGAGCAGCGGCCCGCCGGAATTGCCGCGGTTGATGGCGGTGTCGGTCTGGA
>CAYTXK010000319.1:267-2852 GCA_964441645.1 uncultured Acidobacteriota bacterium | reverse complement strand
CGGCGGGCTCCTAGCGGGATTCGGAGCCTATGCCGCGGGGCTGTTTGTGCAGGTGCGAGGCCGCACCTGGCAGGCGCCAGCGCCGTCTGAGGTCAAAGCACGCCCGCCGCGCGAAGCGAAATCTCTGCTGGAGATAAATTTCCCGCTTGAAAACCCACTGGCGGAAGAAGTTCCAGTGGGGGCCACGAGCGGCGATTAACGGAGAACAGTAGCGCCCTCCTATAAGTCCCTTCCTCTCGTGATGCAACGCCGCCTTCGGGCGGCGTTCGCGTTTTCAGCGGTAAGCACGGTCGAGGAGCTCGACCAGATGAAGGACTTCTTGGCCTGTGTTGAAACGGCCGACTCCGGCGCGAAGCTGCAGCAGGCAGCCGGGGTTGGCGGTGACGATGGCCTGAGCGCCGGTGGCGCGAGCGTGCTCCATTTTTTCGGCGAGTAATTGCTGCGCCATCTCCGGCTCGGTCAGGTTGTAGATGCCGGCACTGCCGCAGCAGTGGTCGGCCAGCTTCATTTCCACCAGCTCGACCCCCGGGATGGCGCGCAGGAGTTCGCGCGGGGCGCTGCGGACTTTCTGCCCGTGGACCAGGTGGCAGGAATCCTGGTAGGTGACGCGCAGTGGGACAGGGTTTTCCGGGGCGCGCAGACCCAACTCCATCAAGAACTCGCTCACGTCACGCACCTTGTGAGCGAAGCGGGCGGCGGGCTCTCGGTCGGCGGCGTCCCCTGGGAAGAGCTGCTCGTACTCTTTCAGCGTCGAGCCGCAGCCGGCGGCGTTGACGATGATGGCGTCGAAGTTTTCGCCGAGAAACGCCTCCAGATTGGCGCGGGCCAGCCGCCGCGCCTGCTCGCGCCAGCCGGCATGCACGTGGAGAGCGCCGCAGCAGAGCTGTCCGGCGGGGATAACGACCTCGCAGCCATTCTTTTGCAGGACGCGCACGGTGGCGCGGTTCATCTCGGCGAAAGCCACCTGAGCGACGCAGCCGGCGAAGAAGGCCACGCGGGCGCGGCGCTCGCCTCCGGCGGGGTAGACGCGGCCGAGCTCGGCGAAGAAGAAAGAATTCTCCATCGGCGGCAGGAGTTTTTCCGCCTCCCCCAACTGTCCGAACAACCGCAACACCCCCGAGGCGCGGACCCACCGCTGCAACGCCGAGCGCTGATAGAAGCGCAGCAGGCGGCCCAGCAGCTCCAGGCGGCGGGGATGCGGCAAGAGTTGCGCGAAGCCGAGCCAGCGCAGGAAACGGGACGCCAGCGGGCGGCGGTAGTTCTGCTCGATTTGGGCGCGCGCGCCCTCGACCAGCTTGCCGTACTGGACGCCGGAGGGGCAGGCGGTTTCGCAGGCGCGGCAGTCGAGGCAGAGGTCAATGTGGCGCACGAAGGCGTCGCCCAGCTTGAGCCGCCCCTCATCCACCAGAATCATTTGATGGATGCGTCCGCGGGGCGAATCCATCTCCACGCCCAGCAGGCGGTAGGTGGGGCAGTGGTTCAGGCAGAGGCCGCAGTGGATGCACTTCGAATAATCGTCCCAACGCGGCCGCTCCTCGCCGCGGTACCCACTGGTAACTGGCGTGCTGGGATTCAAGGGCGGCGAACGTCTCCTAGCTCGTGGGCGGTAGCGGCGGGCCTTCGACCCAGTTGACGTCCCAGGCAGAATCCACGGTGATGAAAACCAGGCCCTCGTCAGGCAGCCAGGCCTGGTGAATCATCTTGCTGGGGATGTAGTTGAACGCCCCGGGCCCTTGCTCCTGCCGTTTGCCGTCACACTCGAAAACCATGGTGCCGCGCAGCACCGTGTGAGTTTCATTGGCTGAGTGCCAATGGTGCGGCACCTGAATTCTCACCGGATTTCGGATCATCAGGTGTGTGGCTTGCGTCATCGGATCAACATGCAAAATGACGATCTCCGGTGAGCCCGCCTTCCATTCCGGGAACATTGCTTGCCACTTCAAATCGGGTGCGTTCACAAACAGCGGGTTGGGGTCGTGGCCCTGCGCCGCTGTCTGTTCACCCGGGCCCGTGGCCCATAACGGCGGGCTTAGGAAATAAGCGAGACCAGGCATGGCAGGCAACGACACCGCACCGAGTTTAGAGAACGCTCTGCGAGTAATCTTCATCATCGTCACCTCCGCTTCAGGCTACTAAGACCAGTGTACCCCAATTTTATTGCTTTCATTGGCCCGGGCTCAGGTATTTCGGGATGTTGAAGAGGAACCCTTTCTCCGGATCGGGGACAAGTCCGCCCATCAGCCAGAGATAGACGAAGAAGCCGTAGAAAAGCGCCAGCGCCACCAGGGCCAGCCGCCGCCAGAGTGAGGGGCGAAGCTCGCGGGGCAGCAAGGTGCAGTTGAGGTAGAGGATGTGGAGCGAGGCAACCACGAAAACCACGCCCGCCACATTGGCGCTCAACAGCAGCAGAATCATCGGCGGCGTCAGACGCAGCGCGATCAGACCGCCGACGACGCCGGTGGCCAGTATCGGGTAGTAGATGAGCCGGACGTCGCCGCCGCGCCAGGCGCGGAGGCGGCGGCTGCCGGTCCAGACCATGTCGGTCAGGGCGCGGGTCATGCCTTCGATGTTGTCGAGCTGGGTTT
>CAYTXK010000319.1:0-257 GCA_964441645.1 uncultured Acidobacteriota bacterium | reverse complement strand
TGAACAACGCCCAGGCGCCCATCAGGGCGACGAAGAAGGCCAGCGTTGCGCCGCTGCGGGTGGCCACGGCGCTGGCCAGCTCGGCGGCGATGGCCGGGCCGCGGATGTCGCGCCCCGGCGGCAGCAAGGCGGTGTAGAGCAGCGCCGGCAGGCCCATGCCGATGAGCGCGCCGACGAAGAACACGCCCCATTGATCGAGCCGCACGATGCGCCACCAGCTTTTCCATTGGCGCAGGTTTTCCGGGGTAACCTCGAAA
>CAYTXK010000318.1:1920-2856 GCA_964441645.1 uncultured Acidobacteriota bacterium | reverse complement strand
ACCGCAGACCTCCTGCGTGTCAAGCAGGCGCTCTAACCAACTGAGCTACGGGCCTGTTGGGTACATTATGGAGACTGGCGGAGCAGTTTGGCAAGGGCGGGACGGGGCGCTAGAATAGCAGCAGCGGCGTCGCTGAGGTAGGCCGTAGGAGGCAGTGATGAAGGTTTTGGTGGTGGACAAGTTTCCGCAGCCCACGCTAGAGAAGATGAAGGCGGTGGGTTTCGAGGTCGCCTACAACACTGAGCTGAAAGGCCCGGAGCTGGCGGCGGAGGTGAAGCGCAGCGGAGCGCAGACGCTGGTGGTGCGGTCGACCAAGGTCACCGAGGAAATGGTAGACGGGAGCGGGTTGCGGCTGGTCATCCGGGCGGGTTCGGGCTACGACACCATAGACGTCGCAGCGTGCTCGCGGCGCGGGATATACGTTTCCAATTGTCCGGGGAAGAACGCCACCGCGGTGGCGGAGCTGGCGATGGGCTTGATCCTAGCGCTCGACCGGCGCCTACCCGACAACGTGGCCGAGCTGCGGCAGAAGAAGTGGAACAAGAAAGAGTACAGCAAGGCGCGGGGGCTCTACGGGCGCACGCTGGGGGTCATCGGTATGGGACAAATTGGGCGGCTGGTGATCGAACGGGCTAAGGCGTTCGGTATGCCGGTGGTGGCTTGGAGCCGGTCGCTGACGGCGGAGAAGGCGCTCGAGCTGGGAGTGGAGCGCAAAGCGACGCCAGAGGAAGTGGCGGCGGCGGCCGACGTGGTTACCGTGCACGTGGCCAAGACGGCAGAGACCAAGGGCTTGTGCGGGGAGAAGTTTTTCGCGGCTATGCGGCCGGGCGCCTACTTCATCAACACGGCGCGCGGAGAGGTGGTGGACGAAGAGGCGTTGAAGAAAGCGGTGCGGGAGAAGGGGGTACGCGCGGGCCTCGACGTCTTCGCCAGGGA
>CAYTXK010000318.1:0-1903 GCA_964441645.1 uncultured Acidobacteriota bacterium | reverse complement strand
GCGTTCGAGGGCGACATCGTGGAGCTGGTGGGAGTGTACGGCACGCACCACATCGGCGCCTCAACCGACCAGGCGCAGGAGGCGATTTCCGACGAGACGCTGCGCATTTTGCAGGTGTACCAGGAAACCGGGCACGTGGTGAACGCGGTGAACCTGTGCGCGCACTCGCCGGCGACGCATGTGCTGGTGGTGAGGCACCGCGACCGCGTTGGCGTGCTGGCGCACGTGCTGAACGGACTGCGGGGCGCGGGCATCAACGTGCAGGAAATGGAGAACATCATTTTCAGCGGGGCGGAAGCGGCAGTGGCGCGCATTCACATTGACCGGGCGCCGCCCGACGGCACGCTCGCCGGTATCCGCGAAGGCAACGCCGATATTTACGAAATGGACCTGCTCAGTCTGAGCGAGTGAGGTGGACGATGACGGCAAATCGCGGCCCAGAGCGCGTGTTCAACTTCAATCCGGGCCCGGCGGTGCTGCCGCTGCCGGTGCTGGAAGAAGCGCAGCGCGACCTGCTGGCGTTGCCGGGCGCGGGGATGTCGATACTGGAGATCAGCCACCGCGCCAAGGAGTTCGACGCCATCCTGGAGGGAGCCGAGGCCGACCTGCGAAGCCTGCTTGGGTTGCCGGACAACTACAAGGTGATTTTCCTCGGCGGGGGCGCGAGTTTGCAATTCACGATGGTGGCGATGAACTTCCTGGCCAAGGATGGCTCGGCGGACTACATCGTGAGCGGGCACTGGGCGCAGGCGGCGGTGAAAGAGGCGAAGAAGCTGGGAAGGGTCAACATCGCCGCCACGACCGAGTCTGAGAATTTCGTGCGGGTGCCGCGGCAGGAGGAGCTCAAGCTCGACCCGAAGGCGGCGTATGTGCACTTTACATCGAGCAACACCATTTACGGGACCGAGGCGCCATCGGAGCCGGAAGTGGGCGCAGTGCCGCTGATCTGCGACGCGTCGTCGGATGTCCTGAGCCGAGTGATCGACGCCAAGAAATACGCTCTGATTTACGCTGGGGCGCAAAAGAATGCGGGGCCGGCGGGGGTGACCATCGTCATCGTGCGCGACGACTTGCTGGCGAAGGCGCCGGCGGGGCTGCCGGCGATGCTCGATTACAAGCTGCAAGCGGAAAAGAAGTCGGTGTACAACACGCCGCCGGTGTTCGCCATTTACGTGGTGAGCTTGGTGTTGAAATGGATGAAGTCGCTGGGCGGGTTGACGGCGATCGAACGGATGAATCGGGAGAAGGCGGAGTTGCTCTACGACGCCATTGATTCGAGCGGCGGGTTCTTCCGCGGCACAGCGGAGAAGTGGAGCCGCGTGAGTATCAACGTTACCTTCCGGCTGCCGGGCGAAGAGCTAGAGGAAAGATTCGTCAAGGAAGCCAAGACGGCGAAGCTGTCAGGATTGAAGGGACACCGCACGGTGGGCGGGATGCGGGCCTCGATTTACAACGCCTTCCCGCGTGAAGGCGTGGAGGCGCTGGTTTCCTTCATGAAAGAGTTCCACCGGAAAAACGGCTAAGAAAACATCGCGAGTGAATCAGGGTGTGACGGTCGCCGCAACGTCAGCTAGTGTTCGAAGCGATTGGTCGTAAGGCGGGCGGGCGAGGCCGCGCTCGGTGATGATGGCGGCGATGAAGCGGGCCGGGGTAACGTCGAAGGCGGGGTGGCGCGCGGGGGTGTTCTCGGGCGCGATGCGGGTGTCGCCGATGCGGACGACTTCGTCGACGGAGCGTTCTTCAATGGGAATGCGGTCGCCGGAGGGGATGGAGAGATCGATGGAGCTGAAGGGCGCGGCCACGTAGAAGGGGACGTTGTGCTCGCGGGCGAGCACGGCGATTCCATACGTGCCGATCTTGTTGGCGGTGTCGCCGTTGGCGGCGATGCGGTCGGCGCCGACAA
>CAYTXK010000317.1:0-2859 GCA_964441645.1 uncultured Acidobacteriota bacterium | reverse complement strand
GACCAGCCCGTCGCGCGTGACAACGAACTGCTCAGAGGGCGGGTTCGCTTCCGTAGTCCCGCCCGTGGCGCGGTGGAGCTGCTCGCGCATGACCTTGCGCTGGGCCTGAACTTCGAGCGATTCCCCTGGCCTGCGCGGGTTGCCCTCCAACCAGGCCAACGCTGCACCCTCCTCGCCGGCATCGAAAGTGGCCTTTCTCTCGGCGGCAATCCGGGCCTTGACGACGGCAGCCGCCTCGGCGACGCGGTCGATTTCCTCCTCATTGAAACCGCTCAAATCTAGGTTACTCATCTTGCCTCCTGGTCTCGTCATCGAGACGCTTCTTCAAGAATCGGTATGTGTCCCCAGCGGGCCCCAGCGTCGGCCCTGAGGCCCGCCTTGTGATACGCCTGGGCAGTTCTCCAGGCGACCTCGGCCCGCCGCATATCTTCGGCCAAGGAGCGGAGCTCGGCCTCGTTCACTTTCGAGCCGCGTCTAGCTTGTCGGCCCTGTAAAGGCGAAGGGCCTTGCGCATAATGCCCGAGACCGTTTCGTCGGCGCTGAAGCGCGCGAAACTTAGAAGCCAACTGGCCTCGGGGACCGACATTCTCAGATTGACGTGGGCTGATTTGTTGAGTTTCGGAACGGGCGGAGAAGTGTCCACTGCTGCCCCCCTCAGAGCGTAGTACATCTTACCACGTCAATAACGCGCTGTCAAATCCAAAGTCTCGCGGACGGCGCTGAAATCAATGTCGCCAATTTCACAGAGGTCCTCGAACCACTCAGATGCGAAGAACGTTCGCAGGTCATTATCACGCCAGGGCGAGCCCTTGCCGCGCCGAGCCTTTTCCAAATCTTTCCTGGCCTGCGCCAAAATCCCCAAGGCAAGTGTCCCGTACGCGTCCCTCGTCTGGGTGGCGCGCGCGATTGTGCCTCTAAGTGCCATTGTTTGGGGTCCCCCTCAGCTCGTGGCGCAAACGGGCTCTCTGCTGCACCCGGTCTCGCCGTTGCTCTCGTAGCAGTCGCTTGCGCGCGCTGTTGCCTAGCTTCCTAGTCGCTTGCTTCATGCTTCCCCCTGGCAGCAAGAGGCTGCCTGCTAGCTAACTACGTTTGCCGAGAATGCACCCGCCCTCCATCACTTGAAGTTATCTCGTGTGGCTGACCACCGTTTGCCGCGCACGTTTACAGGCGTGCGCGCCTAGTCCACTCAGACGGTAAGGTGCCAGGGTCTGCGTTGCGTTCTGGCTTGTCCCAGGTCCGACGTTACACTCAGACCCTACCGCCGCCCTCAAAATCTGCTCCGGAACGGGCACGGCCCTTCTGGACCGTTTGGGCATCGCGGGCCGTTGCAAGAGGCCCGGTGCTCACCCTGGGGAGGACGGGTGCATGTTCTCAGTTGTCTTTGCGCGGCGGTTTTGGTAACCCGGGACCAATGACCTCACCCGGGCGCGGCGGTTAGGCCGCGGGCTTGTTAGAGCTCTACCCGTTCAGCGCCTTCGACGCCAACCCGCACGAACAACGCGCGCAGGTCAGGCGTTTCGTCATCGTGGGAGTAGTCGCCTCTCGCGCGCGCCGCGTCGGGGTCAATGCGCCAGGTAACTTCCTCGCGCAGCTGGTCCCAGGCGGCCACGACATTGAACCCAACCTCGCAGTCGCAGTACCCGCCGCGCTCCATCAGAAAAGCCATCGCTGCGTCGCGCTCCGCTTGGTCATAGAACCACGTCGAAAGGAAGGCTTCTGTGACAGTGTGGTCCCCAGTACATTCCCCGTTGCGGGCGCCTGGCATTAGCACCTTGCCTAGGGCGAAGATGTCTTCGTTTGTCATTTTGTCCACTCCACCACGCCGGCCGCGCGCCGCAATGCGTCCATGGCGCGCCAGGTGTCCGCAGACGCCTTCTCGTGCTCCATGAGTTGAGCGAGTGAGTTGGTAGCTCGCAGCAGCACATCAATGTCCGTGAAGTAGTCCTGCAGGGCCTCCGCAAGAGCCTGTGTTAGCTTGCCATCGGCACCGTGCATGATGTTTTGCAGTTGTCCTTTTCTGTCCTCAGCCATGTTCCCTCCAATCAGGCGCCCGAAGTGGCGCTATCAAACAATCCCAGCTGTTGCGCCGCGCCAGGAACCTTTGCGCTCCACCAACGAAATTGCAGCACGCGCTGGCGTCCAAAACCGCGGTCAATCACAACCCCGTGCTGGAAAAACGCGGAAATTGGGGCCGTGTATGTGGCCTGTGTTTCGAGGTCTTCAACTTCGACGGACGTTGCGCCGAGGCTCGACGCCTCCGCTAGAGCCGTGAGGTCGGCGGCGATTCCCGCCGGCGCTCGCAGGAAATGTTTGCTTCCCTTGACGCGCTTTTTCCAAGTCGTGCCTTCAATCGTGCCGATAGGTCGTCCTGCTTCCGTGCGCGGCGCCTTCCCCCTTACGGTGCTCATTGCAGCCTCCACACCTTTCTGCTGCTGGCAACAAAATGCGCCAGCTCGCTTTCCGAGGCTGGCGCTAGGTCTTGACTTCGTGTGGTATGCTTGAAGTCCGGACCGACGAACAGCCTCGTCGCTCTGGAGCCTTCGCACCGCCGCCGCCCCTTTGCCGGGGCGGTTGCGCTTTCTGTGCAAGGGCTCGTTTTCTCGCTCAGGCGCAGAACGCCTGAGCTACTGTTATGTTATAAGCGGTCACAGCGATATTGTCAAGCCCGCATTTCTTGCGAACTCGGCACTTGTCTAGACAAGTTGACGCCAATTGGCGCAAGAAGTGAAAACAATCACAATCGGTCTGCCGGTGCCGCCTTTGCATGAGCCGCGGCTAGGTCGTCCGTGAGCAGCGAGACATACACAGCTGTCATCCCAACATTCCGATGCCCGAGAAGCCTCTGCAAGGTCAGCACGT
>CAYTXK010000316.1:0-2862 GCA_964441645.1 uncultured Acidobacteriota bacterium | reverse complement strand
GTAATAGAGCCAGCAGCAGCAGGGTGGCGTGAAACAAGACGCCGCGGGTGACGTAGAGGTCGAGCGTGGGCGGCAAGGGGAAGGAGAATCCGGAGCTGCGCTCGAGCGAAGAGGTGGTTTCTGCGCGCCGCAGGCGCTGGGCGGCCAGCGACCGGCGCAGCCTCTTCCAGAAGGAACCGAGCGCTCCCCAGGTGGCCGGAGCCGGCGGTCTGGTTTGGCTCAGTAGTTGGTGGAGAGCAAAAATCAGCAGGACCAGGTTGGCCAGCCACACCCCCAGACCCGGCGGAAGATTCCCCTGGCGCCCCAGGCGGTCGCCGACCAGAAAAACGAAATAGTAGGCCGTCGCCAGGCCCACAGCGGCCACGAAACCGGCGGCGCGGCCGGTGCGCTGGGCCATCATCGCCAAGGGCAGCGAGATGAGCCCAAAGAGAAGACAGGCCGCGGGCAGGGCCAGCCGGCGGTGAAAGTCGGCCCGGGCGCTTCGCCAGCGCTCGCCCTGCTGGCTCGAGCGCCAGAGTTCGGCCAGGCTTAGGGGGGCGTTGAGAGGCGCTTCCCCCAGAGGATTTTTTTCGGGAAGCGGGATGACCAGCACATTTTCGGCGAAGGTGGAAACCGAGTAGCGGTCGGGGCGCGCGGCGGAGTAGGAGTGGGTGCTGCCGTTCTGAAGATGGAGGCGCAGGGCACGCAGCGCCGGTTCAGAAATCATGGCCCCGGCCTCGGCCACGGTCAAGGTGGGGTTCGAAGGCTCCGAGAGATTGGCCAGGAAAACCCCTTTCCAGGCTCCCACGCCCGCCTCGATGTCCTGCACGTAGAGGATGTGGTCGGGCAGCCGTTCGTCAAACACGCGCGGCTTAATTTCGTAAGAGATCTGGCCGGCGGCCAACTGGGCGCGAATCGCCAGCGCGGCTCGCGCTGCCCGGGGCCCCCACCAGGTGGTGGCGGAGAGCGTCAGAAGGGCGCCCAGCGCGGCAAAGATCAGGACCGGACGCAGCAAGCGCGACGGGCCGACGCCGGCAGCTTGCAGGGCAATGATTTCGCTGTCGGCGGCCGCCCGGCTCAAGCCCATGAGCAGGCCCGCCAGCACACCCAGCGGGAGCGCCCAGATTAACTTCGAGGGCAGGGCGTAGAGCAGAAGTTGACCTACCTGCGTAAGGGTCACGTTCTCCCGCGCCAGCAACTCGCTCAGGCGGAGCACTTCGGGGGTCAGCAGGATGAAGAGGAAAACCCCCAGGCCGAGCCCGGTGTAGCCAAAGATTTCGCGCAGGAGGTAGCGGTCCAGCAGCTTCAATCCCAGCGCCGGCCAGACGGTAAAGGGGAGGGGCTTGGCCGTGGTGTTCACGCTGGCGATTCTAGCACGCGCTCAGGGGGCGCTCCGAGAGGCGGCGACCTTGGCGTCGCCCGGGACGGCGGCCAGGGCCAGGGCGCGCGGGGAAATTCCCACGGGGATGAGAGTGACCAGAGAACGAGTTCTCGTGTCGACGACGGCGAGATCGTTGGAGCTGGTATTGGCCACCAGCAGCGTGGCGCCGTCCGGGGTGAGCGCTGTGGCGTCGGGGCGCGAGCCGACGGGAATGCCGCCCAGCAGCCGCCGGGTAGCGATGTCGAGCACAAAGACCTGGTCGGAGCCGAAGTTGGTGATGTAGAGCAACTGCCCATCGGGAGAGGTCAGCACGCGCGCCGGCTGCTGCCCGGCGGGCAGGGGCTCGGTGACTTCGTTGGTACGCGTATTGATGACGCTGACGCTGCCCGAGTCGAAGTTGGCGACAAAGAGCTCGCCGCCGTCGGGCTTGACCACCAGATCGCTGGGGGTTTTGCCCACGGCGATGTTGGCGAGAAGCACGCGGCGATGGAGGTCAACCGCGGACACCTGCCCTGAGCCGGAAGCGGTGATGAAAGCCTTGGAGCTATCGGCGAGGATGGCGATGGCCTCGGGCTCCGAGCCCACCGGGATGGTGGCCAGAACCTGAAGCGAATCAGCGGAGAGCAACGACACGGTGGAGTCGCCGCGATTGGAAACGACTACCAGGCGGCCGTCGGGGCTGACGCGGGCCAGGCCGGGGGCCAGGCCGACGCGCACCGTGGCTTCCAGGCGCCGCTTTAGACAGTCGATCACGCTGACGGTGTTCGAACCCGAGTTGGCGACAAAAGCCCGGCGGCCGTCCGGGGTGAAATCCACGAAAAAGGGACGCGCGCCCAGGGGAATGCGGGCCAGCACATCTCCGGTGCGAACGTCGAGGACGTCGAGTTCGTTGCTGTCGGTGGCGACGACGTAGACCTCCGGCAGGCGCGGGTGGGCGCGTACATCTGTGGGGCTGCGACCGACCTCGACTGTTTTGATGACCTTGCCCGCTTCCCAGTCCACCACGCTGACCGTGTGGCTGCCGCCGTTGGCGACGAAAGCATAAAGGCGGGGCGGGGGAACGCGGGAGGAGCTCGAAGCCCCGCACCCGACGAGCGTAAGGCAAAGCAGGGAGGTCGCAGGGCAGAAGGGCTTTGGCACTAGCCGATGCGGACGGCCGGCGGCAGTGTCTGCGGCTCAGCCACGGTGCGATGGACCACGGCGGCGATCTGCCGGATTTCTTTCATCAGTTCCTCGAACTGTGCCGGCAGGATGGACTGGTAGCCATCGGAGAGCGCCTGCTCGGGCTGATGGTGCACCTCGATCAGCAGGCCGTCGGCCCCCACGGCGATGGCGGCCCGCGAGAGGGGCAGAACTTTGTCGCGCCGCCCGGTGCCGTGGCTGGGGTCAACGACAATGGGCAGGTGGCTCAGGCGCTTCACGGCCGGCACCACGCTGAGGTCCAGAGTGTTGCGGGTGTGATTGGCGAAGGTGCGCACGCCGCGCTCGCAGAGAATGACGTT
>CAYTXK010000315.1:0-2864 GCA_964441645.1 uncultured Acidobacteriota bacterium | reverse complement strand
ATAATCTAATTCAGGCCCACCCCGACGGATTGTGATCATCGAAAACGAGCCCACCTGAGCTCAGTTCCGGTATCCTCGCCAGTATCAATTTGTGAGGAACCGGAGGTGGAGATGATCCAGGTGGAAGACCGCGAAGCCATTCGACGCGCCTATTTTGTGGAGCATAAGAGCATTCGGGCTATCGCTCGCGAGCTGCAGCACGGACGACACGTGATCCGCGAAGCATTGGCCTCGGCTGAACCACGCGCGTATACGCGCAAGACCCCGCGCCCGGCGCCTCAGTTAGGCGCATTCAAAACCGCCATTGACGAGCTGCTGGCCAAGAACGCCAACGCGCCGCGCAAGCAGCGCTATACGGCCCACAAGATTTTCAAGCAGTTGAAAGGCCAGGGCTACACCGGCAGCGAGGTCACCGTGCGCCGCTACGTCGCGCAGCAACTACAGAGCGAGCGCAAACGTCCGGTTTTTCTGCCGCTGGAGTTCGACCCGGGCCAGGATGCCCAGGTGGACTGGGGCGAGGCCGAAGCCATCCTCGACGGTCAGCAGTTGACGGTTCAATTCTTTGAGCTGCGTCTCAACTACTCGCGCAAGGTCTTTGCTCGGGCTTACCCGGCGCAGAAACAGGAAGCCTTCTTTGATGCCCATGTCGCTGCCTTCCATTATCTGGGCGGGGTACCGCACACCCTGACCTACGACAATCTCACGGCTGCCGTGCGCCGGGTGCTGGAAGGCCACCGCCGTGAAGAGCAGCGCGGCTTTATCGCCTTCCGCAGCCACTACCTGTTTGCGAGCCGCTTCTGCACGCCCGGCCAGGGACACGAGAAGGGCGGGGTCGAGAGCGGCATCGGCTTCGTGCGCCGCAACTTCCTGGTGCCGCTGCCCAACTTCCCCGACTTCGAAGCCCTGAATGCCCATCTGCTGGCCGAGTGCCAGAGAGACGACGCGCGCACCGTCGAGCGCCAGCCGATGACCATCAGCCAAGCCTGGGCCCTGGAGCAGCCCCTCCTACGGCCGCTGCCGGCGCATAACTTCGACTGCTGCGTGATGGTGCCGGTCACGCTCAACGCCTACAGCCAGGTGACCTTCGAGACCAATCGCTACTCGGTCCCAGTCGAGTCTGCCTACCGCCAGCTGGTGTTGAAGGCCTACCCCTTCCAGATTGAGGTCCTGCACGACGCGCATGTGGTCGCCCGCCACCCGCGTAGTTACGGCCGCCAGCAAGAGATCTACGATCCGCTGCACTACCTGCCGCTGCTGGAGCAGCGGCCCGGGGCCTTTGCGCACGCCCGGCCCTTACGGCAGTGGCGGGCGCGCTGGTCACCGGTCTACGAGCAGTTATTGGCTGATTTGCAAGCCAAGCGGCCCGAAGGCGACGGCATCCCGGAATTCGTCCGGATTCTGAAACTCCATCGCGATCACCCCGCCCCCCTGGTTGAGCACGCCATCACTCGCGCCTTGGCCAGTCGCTGTGCCCATCTGGACGGCGTGCGCCTGTGGCTGCACCAACTCGAGCATCCTGAAACGCCGCTGGCGCCGCTAGATCTCTCCGACCGGCCTCGACTGGCCGCCCTGAACCAGGCGCCGGTCGATCTGCACTGCTATGAAGCGCTGCTCGAGGGGGCCTAGCCATGCCGGAGCCCCAACTGCTAGACAGCTATCTCAAGCAGCTGCGCCTGCCGACCGTCCTGCACAGCTACCGCAAGCTGGCTGAAGACGCCGCCCGCGCGAACCTCGGCTACGATCGTTTCCTGCTCAAGCTGGTGGAGCAGGAGATCGCCCAGCGCGAGCTCAACCAGCAGACCCGGCGCATCCGGGCCGCGCGCTTTCCGATGCTCAAGGAGTTGGCTGACTTCGACTTCTCCGCCGTGCCCAAACTCAACAAGGCTCAGGTGCTCGACCTGACGCGCGGGGCCTATATCGAGAAGGCCGAGCCAATTTTGCTGGTCGGGAACCCGGGCCTGGGGAAGAGTCACGTTGCCACCGGATTGGCGCTGGCAGCCTGCCGGCAGGGCCACAAGGTGCGCTTCTACAACGCCGCCGGCCTGGTCAACGAGATGCTCGAGCTCCAGGAGAAGAACCAGCTCTCGCGCTTTATGACCCAGGTGCTCAAGCAGCAGGTCGTCGTGCTCGACGAGCTGGGCTTCATCCCCTTCTCGACCCTCGGCGCTCAGCTTATGTTCCAGTTCTGCAGCACCGTTTACGAGCGGGTCGCGTTGATCGTCACCACCAACTTGCAGTTCGCCGACTGGGTCCAGATCTTCCAGAACGAGCGTCTGACGGCCGCGTTGCTCGATCGGCTCACCGACCGGGCCACGATCCTGGAATTTCTCGGCGAGTCATATCGTCTGCGCAAGACCTTGAACCAAAAGACACGCAAGGAGGTCGCATGAAGGACGCGAGAGGATCGATCTCACTGGATCGGCCGACCAGCACGAAACCCAGGCCGGCCTGAGGCGCCACTCTTACTTTGATAACCCCGAGCGCCTGCACACGACACCGGCGGCCGTTTACTTCTAGCCGGGAACCGTGTGCCAAGGGCTGTGGAAATGTGGACAACGGAAAAGAACCGTTGCCCACATTTCCACAGCCCCGACGACGACGAATATATATGGAGGACTTGATTCTAGAGAAAGGCAAAACGCAGCTCAGCTGCCTTAAACGAGTCTTGACGATGGAGTCCAACCCAGGCGGGCCCGTTTTCAATGATCAAATGGGCCTGTTTTCGATGAACACTTTATTGTCTACATGCCCCAGGTGGGTCTGTTTTCGATGAACAAGTGGGCCTGTTTTACATTGACACGGACAAATAGACATAAGTCGACAATTTGATGCTGCATGGTACCTATTTTAGAACATTTGTACAA
>CAYTXK010000314.1:0-2888 GCA_964441645.1 uncultured Acidobacteriota bacterium | reverse complement strand
TCGACGATGGTGTCGTAGGTCACCACGTTCTGCACCGTGTAGGCGTTCATCCGCACTTGCTTCACGCGCCCGCGGAAGGTGTCTTGCGGGAAGGAATCCACTTTGAAGCTGGCGTCCACGCCCACGCGAATCCGCCCCACGTCCGACTCATCCGTCTTGGCATAGACGAGCATCTGCGTGAGGTCCTGGGCGATGGTGAACAGCGTCGGCGCCTGGAGGCTGGCGGCCACCGTCTGCCCGACGTCCACGTTGCGCGCGATCACCGTGCCGTCAATGGGCGCGTTGATGTAAGTGTTTTGCAGGTCGAGGCGCGCTTGCTCCAGCCGCGCCTGGCTTTGCTTCACCCCCGCCCGCCCTTGCTCCAGCCGCGCCTGGCTCTGGTTGATCTGGGCTTCGGCGGCGTTCTGGTTCGCCTGCGCCGTGTCGTAGGCCACGTCGGCCGCCTCGCGCTCCTGCTGCGAGGCGATTCCCTGCTCGAAGAGCTCCACGGTGCGCTTGCGTTTCAGCTCCGCCTCGCGCCACGCCGCCCGGGTTTTCTCCAGGTTGGCCCGCGAGGCCGCCACATCAGCTTCCAGACTCTTGACGCCCGCCTGCGCGCTCGCCAAATCGGCTTCGGCCTGCAGCATGCGCGCCTGGAAGGGCGCGGAATCAATCCGCGCGATGAGCTGGCCTTTCTTGACCTGAGAATTGAAGTCCGCAGAGATCGAGTCGATCCGCCCCGAAACCTGCGAGCCCACCTGCACGGTGGTCACCGCCCCGATGGTCCCGGTGGCCTGCACGGTGGCGATGATGTCGCCCTCCTCGACCGTCGAGGTGAAATACTGCGCGTCACTGCGCCGCGAGAAACCATAGACACTCACCAGCAGAATCGCCACGCCCGCCCCGCCGAGCGCCAACGAGACGCGGGGGTGACTGCGCACCCAGGCGACGAGCTTGCTCAGCAACGCTTTCACTGGCGATTCCCTCCCGATGGCGCCGGGCGGTTTTGCTCTTCAGACTTGCGCCGCCGCTCGGCTTCCCGGGCATCCTTCTCCCGCACCAGCTCCTCGAACCGGGCCCGCTGCGCCTCGGTCAAAACCGCGCGAATTTTCTCTCGCCCTTGCTGCCGCACCACATCGTACTCCGGCCGCGTGCGCTCGCGGATGCCCCGGTAGCCCTGAATGGTTTCATCGAGAATGGCTTCCACCTGCCGGTGTTGTTCGGGGCTGAGCTTCAGTTCACTGTCCAGCCACTCCAGCGCGCTCTTGCGCGAATGCGAGCGCTCGCCCCGCTCGGCGGCAAACCCGTGTCGCGTGGCCCACAGCGTGCCCACCACGCCCAGGGCCAATCCCAGGGAAAACACCAGAAGCAAGTAAACGACAGCCCGGCGGGTTCCGATCATCGTTGCGGCTCCTGCTGGGCCACCAGCGTCAGCAGCACTTCGTCGCGATTCAGTTGTCGGCCGGCCCCTGTCCCCGGCAACGAAGAATCTTCCAGATAAGACTGCGGGGCATCGAAAGCCACTTGCCCATTCGAAGGCGAGCCTTCTCGCCACACCCACACCGTCAGTAGCAGAACCACCGCCGCCAAAACTACAGTTGCGCGACTCGCGGCCCAGCCCAGCGCCGCCCAGAAGTCTGCGCGGCGATCAACTTCTTCTAGACGCGCTCCGAGGCGCGACCAAAAAGCCGGCCCGGGCTCCGTAGCCTCAAGCCGCGCCGCCTCCAGCCAACCCGCCGTGCGCCCGAGCTCCTCGGCCAATTCCCGGCAGGCGGCGCACTCTCGCAAGTGCTCCTCAAACCCCGCCGACGCACTCCCGCTGCGCCACTCTTCAAAATAGTTCGCCGTTTCCTTACAGGTCATCGCTCACCCTCGTCGCGCGGCCTCGGAACTCGCCATCCGCCGGTAGGCCTCCAGCAAGCGCTGGCGCGCGCGAAACAGTCGCACCTTGACGGTATTCTCGTTCAGTTTCAACGTCGCCGCGATCTCTTCCACCGAAAAGCCCTCCACCTCGCGCAAGGTCAGCAGCATGCGGTCTTCCCCCGGCAAGCGCGCGAACAGCCTCTCCACCAAATCCCTCAGGCTGGCGCGCCGCTCCGGATCGGCCGAGCTCTCGGTCGCCGAGGCCAACGCCTGCTCGAGATCGGCCGGGTCCTCGAACTGCACCTCGCGGCGCGCCGGGGCTTTCAGCGCCCGCTGGCGTCGCAGGTGGTCGAGGCATTCGTTCACCGTGATGCGATAGAGCCAGGTGGAAAACGCGGCGCGAAAATCGAAGCGCGGCAACGCTAGATAAACTTTCAAAAACACCTGTTGCGCCAGGTCCTCGACCTCCCCCGGGCGCCGCAGCAGGTTCGCAATCACCGAAAACACCCGCCGCTGATGCATCTGCAACAGCCGGGCGAACGCTTCGTGATCGCCTTCCTGCGCCCGCTCGATGAGCCAGCGCTCTTGCTTCTGGACTTCGGGGTTGCTCGCGGGACTCGAGGCTGGCTTCGACGGACTCCCTGTGGCTCTCGACCATTTCCATTGAGTTGGACGCCTTCCTTTCACGGCCGGTTACAGGATTCTCTCACGGCTCGTGCCGTTCCAACGAATTTCAACTAGTGCCGTTCCAACTTGTTGCGCCCAAGGCAAGCGTCAGCACCGTATCTATTGCCCTAGAAAGTGTCCGCCATTTAGTTGAAACTAGTTGGAACGGTACTAGCGCCCACACTCCTGCCCGAGGCTGTCGCGGCGGTCTTTGGCCTGAGGGCTAGGCACTGAACGTTGGAACGGCACCAGGGACGGCCGCGGCGCTATTCCCACGCGTGGGCTATTCCCACTCGATGGTGCTGGGAGGCTTGGAGCTGATGTCGTACACCACGCGATTCACGCCCGGAACTTCGTTCACGAGGCGGGCCGAGAGCCGC
>CAYTXK010000313.1:0-2909 GCA_964441645.1 uncultured Acidobacteriota bacterium | reverse complement strand
CAAAGCGCCGCGCATGAGCCGTTGGATGTCTTTCTTGGAACGCGCCATGAGAACCGTTTAACACAGGCGACGCTGCTTTACCAAATTCCAGCCGCGGCCTTCGCCGAAAAATACCATTGATTGACACGAAGCTGTGTCTCATGGTATCCAACCAGTACTTTCCTTTCCTTGCATTGCCACCTCAGCACGCGTGTTGGTGGGGAGGTATTTGACATGGTCTTGCTGTGCGGGCGCCGTCTGTTTCGGTCCGTAAGCCAGTTGCTGATCTTGTCGGCTGCGGTTCTCGGACTCTCGACAACGGGATACGCCCAAACGTCTGAATTGAGATCCGCTACCTCCGCCAACGAATCGGCTGCAACTACTCCCAACGTCAGAGCTACGCCAAAGCCCAAAACGGGCCCTTCCCCCGCTGTTATAGCTATAAAGCAAAGAATCGCTAGTAATCCGTTGAACTGGAACCTCTATAACGAAATGGGCCTAATCTATTACAGGGAAGGCCGCTACGATGAGGCTGTTGCCGCTTATCAGCAAGCCATAGCGATGAATCCCATTTCCCGCACGCTTGAGGCCGAGCGACAGCAGCAGGAGACATTAGGGGCTCAGATAACATCGGCGAAGCAGGTGCAGAGCGCCCAGGCGATCGGCGCTATCTTTGGCGCCATCGGACAGGGAATCGGAGGACTGGGGGGACAGGCCTTAGGGGCGGCTGGACAGTTGGCGCAAGCCGGAGCAGTGATGTCGCAGTATATCCCTGGCGGTTCGATCGACTCACAGATCAAGGCAAAGAACGAAGTCGCGCAGGTTTACCACAATCTCGGCGATGCTTACATGGGGAAAGGGGACTACGACGAGGCTGCAAAGGCATATGAGCAGTCGCTGTCCCTCGATCCTTCCCGCATGAGTAGCTTGCAAAGCGCCGGCTCCGCCTATCTGATGCAGGCGGAATACGACAAGGCCACCGCCACCCTAAACCGTCTCCTGGTGCTCAATCCGACAGATCCGCCGCCGATCGTTTTCCTGTGGCTTTCATCGGCCTACAAACAACAGGACATGAGCCGGGAAGAAACGGCGACCCTTCAAATAGCCCTCAATCGGCTCCGCGCGCTGGCGAGTCAGAACCCTAAGGACGCGGCCACGCTCGATTCCGTCGCCGATTCCTATTTCGAAATGGCGTACTACACAGAAGCCGCCCAGACTTACGAGCAGTCGCTGGGTGTCCAGAAAGATCAACCGGTTGTGCTAAGGCGGCTAGGAATTTCGTACTATGCTCTTGGCCGATACGCCGACGCCGCAAAGGTCCTGCAGCAGGCGACCTCGCTCATGGGAGATGATTCCAGCGCTTGGCTTTGGTTGGGACGTAGCGTTGAAAAATTGGGCCGCGCCGCCGAGGCGGAGGACGCTTTCAATAAAGCCGTAGGGACCGTGACCGATCAAGACTGGGAGAGCGAGCCTCCCCCGGTACCGATCGCGGCCGCTTCTATGGTCAGGAACGCAGCAAATCGCGCGACGAGCATTAAATGGCTGGAGGAGCTTGCCTTAAGATACCCGACCTCCGCGTATAGATTTTTTGAGCTTGGCCTGGCCTACGAAAGGGCTGATCGTTACGAGGATGCGTTGGAGTCATTGGAACGCTCCGCCCGGCTGAATCCCCTGGACAGCTTGACCAAGGATGCGTTGGCGCGGGTGACCCAGCAACTTGCCGGAAGAGCGAGAGAGGACTTGGATAAAGCCAACGATGCTGTCGCGAAGCAACACCCTACCGAGGCCATTCAACATCTCACTAACGCGCTGCAGCGCATGCCGGCCGGCAGAGCCAGGGACGACATTTTTCTCAAGCTCCTCCGTATCGCAGCCAACATGCCCAAGCCGCTTCCGCTTACCGAGGACGCCGAGAGACATTTCGCCCGGGGCAACGCCATGCTGAAGTCGGCCGCGAGCCCGGTCGCCGTGGACCGCGCTATTATGGAATTTCGCTCCACGATTCGCCGCTCGCCGTGGTGGACCAGCGCCTACCTGAACCTCGGATTGGCCTATTCCCAAAGGCGGCTCTATCGCGACGCGAGCCTCTTTTTTAAACTTTATCTGATCGCCAACCCGAACGCGGAAAATGCCAACGCCGTGCGCGCCCAAATCTACGAGCTCGAGTACAAGCAGGAGCAAGACGTGAGGTCCCCGGCTCTTCTGACCCGCCTGCGCTATGGAAGGGATTACGGCGAGGTTCGCGATCCTTCTTTGCGTCTCGAAGTGAGTGAAAAACCTCAGGAGGGAGGAGAGAAAAAATGAAGCGAATCGTTTGCGCCGTTTTTTTTCTCGCTTGGACGCTCCTTGGCCTTTCCAACTTGGCTTGGAGCCAGGGGGCCTCTGGCAACCGGCAATTCAACCAGCAAGCGCAGGCTGCGTACAGCCAAGTAAAGCCGCTCGTAGCCCAGGGACGGCAGGCGCTCTCAAATGTGCGCGGACTCATTCCCGCGCTTCGTCAGCAGGGCATCAACACCGCCGCGCTGGAAAACTCGATACGTCAGGCAGAGATGGCCTTCAACAGTCTCGACACCATGCAATGGTGGAGAGGCACCGGAAGCACGTTCCAAACCATCAATCCTTTCGGCGACTATCTTTTTCATGGCGTTCCGGTCCGGCCCGGTGAAGGCGGCCTTGCCACGCGCCACTTGGATCCTTACGGTCTGGCCGCGCGCGCGGAACAATGGGCGCAGGAGTTGCGAGATGTAAGCAAAGGCATCGCGAGCCGGCAAGGTGAAGACCGGCAGACGTTCATAAAGGAACTCAACGACAAACTGCAATTAGCCGGTCTGGACCTACAACATCAACTCCAGGCAAGCGATCTCGGCGGCACGCAGTTAAAACAGCAGAGGGCGGAAGATCTCTCTCTTGCAGGCCTGCCCAGGCTGCAG
>CAYTXK010000312.1:0-2910 GCA_964441645.1 uncultured Acidobacteriota bacterium | reverse complement strand
CGGCCCTTCAAGCCCCACACGTAGAACCAGTGCGCCGAGGTCGAGTGGTCCACGCCGAAAAGGTCGTAGGCCGCCGGCACCCACTTGTTGACATACTTCTGGAGAATCGTCGCAGGCACCTTGCCGGCGCGGATCACGCGCCGCAGGCCGTCGTGGCCGGTGCCGAGATGGAACGACTCTTCCTTCAGCATCGGAATCATCGAGCTGGCCAGCGGCGCAAACGCGGAATAAGACAGCATGGTGAGCTGAAACTTGCCGTCGCGGTCCACGAAGTCCGTGTAAGTGTAGAAGTCCAGCCAGTTCTGCACCGGATCGTTGAAGGCCCCCAGCAGCCGTTTGTTCTCAAAGGCGCGGCGCTCGAGCTGCTTCTGCGCTTCAATGCGGCCGGAGTGGCCGAAGTGCGTGATGAGCAGGTGGCACATCTGCCAGCCGTGCCGCATTTCTTCCGTCATTACCCGTGCCAGCGCCTGGCGGTCGTAATGGTTGGGCGCCGCCGCGAACAAGTGGCGCTGCTGCTCGACCGAGGCAAACTCCGTGTCGCCTTGATAGATGATGAGGTTGTGCAGTGCGTCGCGAATGCGCTGGTCGGGGATGTCGAGCACCTTTTCCCACTTGCGCTCGCTGGCGAAATCGCCGAACTCGATCTCCATCGTCTTCAGCTGGCCGTACTTGGCCTCGAACTTGTACTGGGTGATTTCGGGGAGGTCGACCCCGATCTGCTTCTGCCACTCGCGGAAGAGGTCCACCCAATCATCGAACGTTGCTATGCGTGCCATTCCCTTACCTCACTCTGCCTCTTCCGCCTCTGCGCCCTCCGCCCTCTCTGCGGTG
The DNA here is from genome assembly GCA_964441645.1 of uncultured Acidobacteriota bacterium. Lineage (GTDB taxonomy): Bacteria > Acidobacteriota > Terriglobia > Acidiferrales > 2-02-FULL-67-57 > CAYTXK01. The sequence continues at coordinate 2,079 of CAYTXK010000312.1, read as the reverse complement.
AATTCTTGGTCTTTTCTCTGTGTTCTCTGTGCCTCTGTGGCAAATCTTCTCCTCGTCTCCTCACCCGACCCGCTTCTCCAGCTCTTCGATGCCTTCCTGCTCGTCCTTGATGATTTCTTCCAACATGACCCGCAGAGCGACGTTATCCTGCGCCAGCCCCAGCAGCTTGATGTATTGCTCCACTTCCTCTTTCTCGCGCTTCAGCTCGTCGCGCAGCATCTGCTCCGTAGTGCCGGAGCGCATTTCCTTGACCGGCTGCACGTTTACGGAGGGCTGCCCGCCCAGCGCCACAATTTTCTCTCCCAGCTTCGTCGCGTGCTGGAATGACTCCGTCGCCTGGCTGCGGAAAAATTCCACCAGCGGCCCCCGGTTCACCCCGCGCACCATGAACGAGTAGTGCAGATAGCTGACCACATTGCTCATCTCCCGCTCCAACGCCGCATTCAGCCCTTCAACAACCTTCTTGCCGTTCGCCATTCTCTCCGCCTCCTTGCTTCCTACTCTCCCAGATTGACCCAGACGTCTTTTACCTGCGTGTAATGCTCGAGCGCGTGCGGCCCCAGCTCGCGCCCGAAACCGCTGGCTTTGTAGCCGCCGAACGGCGCCGCCGGGTCGTACACATTGTAAGCGTTGATCCACACCGTCCCCGCCCGCAGTCGATGGGCCACGTAGTGCGCCTTGCGAAGGTCGCGCGTCCACACCGCCGCCGCCAGCCCGTAAGGGTTTTTGTTGGCCTCGCGGATGACTTCCTCCACGTCGCCGAACTCGATGGTGGCCAGCACCGGCCCGAAAATTTCTTCCTGCGCCAGCCGCATGTCGTTGCGCACGCCGTCGAAAACCGTAGGCAGGACGAAGTAGCCTTTGCCATTGCCCACCGTGGCGCGCTGGCCGCCGGTCAAGAGGCGCGCCCCTTCCCCCTTGCCGATCTCGACGTACTCCAGCACTTTGCGCATCTGTTCTTCCGACACGATGGCGCCCAGGCGCGTCTTGGGCTCCAGCGGATCCGCCGGCTGCAGCTTCTGCGTGCGCGCCACCAGCTTCTCCATAAAGTTGTCGTGGATTTTCTTGTCCACGAACAGCCGCGAGCCCGCCGCGCACACCTCGCCCTTGCCATAAAAAATCCCGTTGTAGGCGCCTTTGACCGCCGCGTCCAGGTCCGCGTCGGCGAAAACGATGTTGGGCGACTTCCCGCCCAGCTCCAGCGTGATTCTCTTCAACGTATCCGCGCCGGCGCGCATCACCGCCTTGCCGGTTTCGGTCGAGCCGGTGAGCGCAATCTTGTCCACGCCCGGGTGCTTCACCAGCCCCATGCCGATCACGCTGCCCTTGCCGGTCAGCACATTGACCACGCCCTCGGGCACCCCCGCCTGCTGGCAGATTTCGGCGAACTTGAGGGCAGTGAGCGAGGTGAGCTGCGCCGGCTTGTAGATGACCGTATTCCCCGTGGCCAGCGCCGGGGCGATCTTCCACGAGGCCAGCAGCAGCGGGAAATTCCACGGCACGATGGCCGCCACCACGCCCACCGGCTCCCGCAGCGTGTAGTTGAAAAACGGCCCGCGCACCGGAATCGTCTCGCCGTGAATTTTCGTCGCCCAGCCGGCGTAGTAGTGAAACACCTCCACCACCATCGGGATGTCCACGTAGCGCGACTCGAAAATCGGCTTGCCGTTGTCCAGCGTCTCGAGGTAGGCGAACTCTTCGATATTTTTTTCGATCAGGTCGGCGATTCGGGTCAGGAGTTTGCCGCGGTCGGCAGCGCTCATCTTCGGCCAGGGGCCTTCTTCGAACGCCGCCCGCGCCGCCGCCACCGCAACTTCCACTTCTGCTTCGCCGGCTTCCGCGAGCTGCGTGATGACTTCGCCCGTGGCCGGGTTCACGGTGGGAAAGGTTTTGCCGGACGAAGCCTCCACCCACTTGCCGCCGATGAACAACTTGCCCGGCTGAATCTCAACCCGCGGCGCCGTCGCCATCTTTCTCCCTCTCCCTAGCAGCGTCTTCGCAAACTCATAGCTGTCATTCCGAGCCCTTGCATGCCCTGGCGGCGAGGAATCTGCACCTAGCTGTCATTCCGAGCCCTTG
>CAYTXK010000311.1:2703-2910 GCA_964441645.1 uncultured Acidobacteriota bacterium | reverse complement strand
GCGCGGATTTCTCGGCGGGCTGGCTCGCGCCACGGGCGATGCGGCGCTGGTGCTCGACGCCGCCGGCAAAGACCTGGTGGTCATCGAAACCGTGGGCGTGGGGCAGGATGAAGTGGACATCGTGCGTCTGGCCGATGTCACCGTGCTGCTGCTTGTTCCCGGCCTGGGCGACGACGTGCAGAGCTTCAAAGCCGGGGTGATGGAGAT
>CAYTXK010000311.1:0-2693 GCA_964441645.1 uncultured Acidobacteriota bacterium | reverse complement strand
CCATCGCGCCGACGGCTGGCAGCCGCCCGTCATCCGCACCGTGGCCACCGAAGGCGTGGGCGTGCCCGAGCTGGTGGCAGCGATTGAGAGCTACCTGGCGCATCTGGACTCCGCCGGGCTCCATGAGCAGAAGCGCATCGAGCGCTGGCAGGAGCGCCTGGTGGAGTTGATTCGCCAGGAGGCGCTGGAGCGCGTGCTCAAGGCCGGCGTGGGCAAGGCCGAGCTCGAGGGCTACGCCCGTCAGATTGCGCGGCGCGAGCGCGACCCGCACAGCGTGGTCGCCGAGCTACTGCGCAGCGCGGGAATCTCCGGATGAAACTCGAACACATCGGCATCGCCGTGCGCTCGCTGGACGCTGCGCTGCGTTTCTACCGCGAGACGCTCGGCCTCGCGCTCACCGGCATCGAAACTATCCCCGCCGAAAAAGTGCGCGTGGCTCTGCTGCCGCTGGGCGAAACGCGGCTCGAGCTGCTCGAAGCCACGGCGGAGGATTCTCCTATCGCTCGCTTCCTCGCCCGGCGCGGCGAAGGCATCCACCACATTGCGCTCGAAGTGACGGGGCTCGACGCCCATCTGCGACAGCTGGAAGCCGCGGGCGTGCGCGTGCTGCCCGGAAAGGGTGAGTACGGCGCCAGCGGCCATCGCTACGCATTTCTCCACCCGGAGAGCTGCGGCGGCGTGCTGGTGGAGTTGGTGGAAGCCCCTCACGCGGCGCCCAAAGTGAAATGAAATTCGGCCAGCTCGAAATCTTTCTTCTCTCTGACGGCCGCTTCCGGCTCGATGGCGGCGCCATGTTCGGCGTCGTGCCCAAGACTCTGTGGGAGCGGCAGATGACGCCCGACTCCCGCAACCGCATCACCCTGGGGCTGAACTGCCTGCTGGTGCGCGCCGCCGGCAAAACCATCCTGGTCGAAACCGGCGCCGGCGATAAGTTCGACGCCAAGTGGCAGGACATCTACGGCATCGAGCACACCGTGAGCCTGCTCGACTCGTTGCGCGCTTGCGGCGTGGGCCCCGACGAGGTGGACATCGTCGTCAACACTCACTTGCACTTCGACCACTGCGGCGGCAACACGCGGCGCGATTCCGACGGCCGCGCGATTCCTACCTTTTCCCGCGCCCGTTACATCGTGCAACGGGGCGAGCTCGAACACGCCCGCCAACCCACCGAGCGCGACCGCGCCAGCTTTCTGGCGGAAAATTTCGAGCCCATGGCGGCGAGCGGCCAGTGGTCGCTGGTCGAAGGCGACGCCGAGATTGCTCCCGGGGTGGAGCTGGTGCGCCTCCCCGGCCACACCCGCGACATGCAGGGCGTGCGCTTGACCTCGGCAGGGCGCACGGCCATCTTTTTCGCCGACCTCGTCCCGACGCGCGCGCACTTGCCTTTCGCCTGGATTATGGGGTACGACCTCTACCCGCTCACCACCCTCGAGCAGAAAAAGCGCTGGATTCCCGAGGCGGTGCGCAACGAATGGCTGTGTTTCTTCGCGCATGACCCCGACGTCCGCGCCGCCTACCTGCGCGAGCGCCAGGGGAAAATCGTGGCGGAGCCGGCGCAGGAACTGGTAGCTTCGCGCTAGTGCCGTTCCAACTATTTGGGCCTAAGGGGAGAACTCGTGATGCATTACACTTGCGTACTCCTGAGTAAGTTGGAACGGCACTAGGAGAAAACGGTGGCGGACACCATCAAGCTGGGAATCATCGGCGGCAGCGGCCTCTACGCCATGCCCGGACTGACGAAAACCCGAGAGGTGAAAATCAACACTCCCTTCGGCAAGCCCTCCGAGGCCTATCTCTTGGGCACGCTCGGCGGCACGCGCGTCGCCTTTCTCGCCCGCCACGGCCGCGGCCATCGCCTCCTGCCCTCGGAGCTCAACTTCCGCGCCAACATTTACGGCTTCAAAAAGCTCGGCGTAGAGCGCCTCATCTCGGTGAGCGCCGTCGGCTCGCTCAAGGAAGAGCTGAAGCCTACCGACTTCGTCATCCCCGACCAATTCTTCGACCGCACCCGCGGACGCATCTCCACCTTCTTCGGCCGCGGGCTGGTGGCCCACGTCAGTTTTTCCGACCCGGTTTGCCCTGCGCTCAGCGCAGTCCTGGCCGAGGCCTGCCGGCGCGCTCGCGTCACCGTGCACACGGGCGGCACCTACGTCTGCATGGAAGGGCCGCAGTTTTCCACCAAAGCCGAGTCGCATACTTATCGCAAGCTGGGGTTCGACATCATCGGAATGACCAACCTGCAGGAGGCCAAGCTGGCGCGCGAGGCGGAAATCTGCTACGCGACCGTGGCCATGGTCACCGATTACGACTGCTGGCACCCCGAGCACGACGCCGTCACCGGCCACCAGGTGATGGAATATCTGGCGCACAACATCGAGAACGTGCAAAAGGTGATTCGCGAAGCGGTGCCGCGTGTCCCCGCCGCCCGCGCCTGCAAGTGCGCCGCAGCGCTCGCCCACGCCCTCATCACCGAGCCCAAGCGCATCCCCGCCGCCACGCGCAGGAATCTTTCCCTCTTGATCAAGAAGTACGTATCCTAGTTCAGGCGGGCGCGCTTCCTACTGGTGGTAGAATCCTTCGGGAAGCGGGAGGGTTGCGCCCATGGGTTACATTCCGCCGTTTGACCTCAACTACATCATCGTGCTCAAACTGCTGCTGGCGGCCCTCATCGGCGGCGCCATCGGCCTGGAGCG
>CAYTXK010000310.1:0-2940 GCA_964441645.1 uncultured Acidobacteriota bacterium | reverse complement strand
GGGACAACATCGATATCTTCGGCTGGCTCGGCTACCCGATGCAGATCAAAGTGGACTTCCTCTGCCGCGACTCCATCCTCGCTGCCCCGCTGGTGCTCGATCTGGCGCTGTTTATGGACCTGGCGCAACGCGCCGGCCTGCGCGGCATTCAGGAATGGCTGAGTTTTTATTTCAAGTCGCCCATGTGCGCCCCCGAGCTCTATCCCGAACACGACCTCTTCATCCAACTGATGAAGCTCAAGAACACCCTGCGCTGGCTGCGCGGCCAGTCTCTCATCACCCACCTCGGCACCGAGTACTACGACTAATCAGGCGGGACGGAGCGGAGCAGCGCGTCGCGGGCAGCGGAGGGGAAAATTGCCCAGTTGTGGTTGGCGTCGGTGGGAGCTTGGTGGCGCTCGCGCAGGTAGTCGGCAATCAGTTCGCGCACGTCTGTTCCGACGCGGCGAATAATCCTGGCGTGGCGAATCATCTCGTAGCCGCCGCCGCCCGACCAGCGGTGGCTGTTGAGCGCCAAGCGTAAGCGGCGATCGGGCGCCAGCGGCGCGCCCTGGAATTGCAAATCGAGGATGCGCTTGCCCGGGGGCCGGCTGAGGTCAATGCGGTAGCTCACGCCTTCGGCCATGTCGTAGTGATAACCGCGAAAGTTCGTCAGCGACGAGCTACCTTCCGGCCAGGGAAATTGCCGGAAGTAGCCCGCGGCGTATTCAAGCACCTCTTTGAGCTGCGCGCCGGTGATTTCCACCATATAGAGCCTGTTGTCGTAATAATAGAGCCGATAGACATCGCGCATCCTCACCGGCCCGGCGCGCATGTAGGAGCGGTTGGAGAAGAGCGTCGCCAGCGAAACCTCCGCCTGGCTGTGGTGGAGCTGCGCCCGCTGGATCAAGTCCACCAGCGGGTTGTCCTCGAAGCGCCCCGTCCGCCCGTCCAGGTCGCGCTCCAGGTGTCCCACGACAGTGTTGAGGTAGGCTTGTGTGCGCTCGTGCGCCGCGCGCGTCAGCTCTAGAACTTCGGGGTCAGCGGCGATGGCGGCATCCATCGGAACCACGCGGCTGTGCCGCTCGCGGACTTTCCAGCGGTCGGCTTGGCGCGCGAGTAGGAACTCCACCTGGGCCACCGACTGCCCCCAATACTTGGCCTGCACCAGTAGCACACCGTTCACTTCGCGCCCGGCCAGCTCGCCGTGCGAGTGCCCGACGAAGATGGCGTCAATGCCCGGCACCTCCTGCGCCAGGTCCAAGGTGCGGTTCTCTTCGGGGAACTCTTGCTCCTGCGGCAGCACGGTTTCGACGCCGCGCCCCAAGCCCGAGTGCACGACGATGAGAACCAGATCGGCCTCACGACGCAAGCGCGGCACGTATTGCTGGGCGGTCTCGACGATGTCGCGGAACTCGTAACCCTGGAGGTCTTCCGGCGGCACCCAGTGCGGCGTCGACGGCGTCACCATGCCCAGAATGGCGACGCGCACGCCCCCCACCTGACGGATCACGAAGGGCGGAAAGCTGCGACACGCGGCGTTAGGCGGCGACACTACGTTGGCAGCCAGAATGGGAAACCGCGCTTCCTTCCTGAGCCGGCACAGAGTTTCCGCTCCGAACTCGAAATCGTGGTTGCCGGTCGCAATGGCGTCGTAGCCGATGGCGTTCATGGCCGCCACCAGCGGGTTCGCCTCGCGGGGAAACTTCACCGCGGAGAGGTAAGCCAGCGGGCTGCCCTGGAAGGAGTCGCCCGAATCCACGACCAGCGTGTTGGGCTGGCGGGTGCGCACCTGCTTGACGTAACTCGCCACCTTGGCCAGCCCACGCTCCACGGGCTTGCCAGCGAGATAATCGTAGGGCCAGAGGTTGCCGTGCGTGTCAGTCGTGCCGAGCACGGTGAGGTGAACGGTCTCGCCTGCACTGCCGGAGGCCGCCGGCGCGCCACGGCCAGCCGGGACCGCCAACAAGAGCAGCGCGGCCGCCAGGCACACCACGGCTCGGCGTCGGCACGACGGCACGGCAGATTGTTTCACTTTTCCGCGGGCTTGAGACACGGACCCAGCGCGCCGGCAATCTGGGCGAGGTTGGCCGAATCCTGGGCGGCGAAATCCGCCCCGGCGGCCCCCGGCGACTTGCCCTTGCGGGAGACCTGGATGACGCCCGCCGGCTTGCCCTCGGCCATGATGGGCACGCTGAGAATCTTCTGGATGGGGTCGGCGCCTTCCTTGGTGAGCTTGACCGCCTCGAAGACGGTGTGGTGCTCGGCGGCCTGGAAGTTGTTGATGAACTCGCCGCGCTTGTCGCGCAGCGTGCGCACCGCCAGGGCGCGAGTGCTGGTCAGAGGGATGGTGCCAATTTTGCCCAGCTTTTCCGGCACCACAAACTCGAGCTGCTTGCCATTGGGGCTCAGTTTCAGAATGGCCACGTCCTCCGGCTTGACGTTGAAGGTCTTGGCAATGGCCCCCGCCACCATCTTCCCCAGCTCGAGGTTGAACTCCGTCTTCCCCTTCACCATCTCGGCAATGACGCGGGACACGCCCGCCATCGGTTGTGTGCCCATAGGCTTTACTCCTCTACCTCTTTCTCCCCCCGGAGGTGAGCGGCATTATACGGGAAACGGCTACGGCGTGCTCGACGAACTTTTCCAGCGCAGCAAGGCCTTCTTCACTTCCCCGATGGCGCGCGTGACCTGGATGCCGCGCGGGCAAGCGTCGGTGCAATTGTAAATGGTGCGGCAGCGCCAGACGCCCTCGCGCGCCCCCAGCAGCGCCAGGCGCTCGTCGGCGCCCTGGTCGCGGCTGTCGAAGAGGAAGCGGTGGGCGTTGACGATGGCGGCCGGGCCCACGTAGTCGGGGTTCGACCAGAACGACGGGCAGGACGTGGTGCAGGCGCCGCAGTGGATGCACTTGGTCGTGTCCTCGTAGCGCTCGCGCTCGCGCGGCGTTTGCTGGCGCTCTTT
>CAYTXK010000309.1:1665-2942 GCA_964441645.1 uncultured Acidobacteriota bacterium | reverse complement strand
TTGTCATTCATTCGCAGAACGACACCGTGATCCGCGAGTTTGGGCTGCGCGTCCGAGCGTACCGGGTCGTCGTCAACAGCCCGGCGTCGCTGGGCTCGGTGGGCTACACCACCGGACTGTTTCCCGCCATGACGCTGGGGTGCGGGGCTGTGGGCGGCAATATCACTTCCGACAACATCGGCCCGCAGCATCTCATCAACATCAAGCGCATCGCCTACGAAACGCGCCCGGCCGACACCGCCCGGCGCGACTCCGAAGTTGCGGCGGCCCAGGCGATGGCCGTGGCCGAGAAGCCCGCCGCTGCGAAGGCTTCTTCTCCGCCTCCATCACCGGCCGCGAAGCCAGCGAATCCGCCGTCCCCTGCCGCCGCGGCTCCCGTGCCCGATCGCGGCACCATTGCCCGCGTCGTCGAGCGCTACCTGGCGCAGATGGGGATTCCACGAGCCGCCGAGGCGCCGGCCGCAAATCTGACCGAAACCCCGCCCGAGAAATCGGAGCCGGCGCCCGCACCGCGCGCAGCAGATTTTGTCAGCGAGAGTGATGTGCGTGCGGCGCTCGAACGCGGCGAGAAAATCGTGATCTCCTCGCGCACCATTGTGACCGCGCTGGCGCGGGAGCTGGGAACAGCGCGCGAGGTTTTTGTTGAGGCGAGCGCGCCCGCCACGGTCAGCGTGCGCGACTAGAGGGTTCTTTTCTCCTCCTCTGTTGTTGTTCTCCTATAGCGGCTTCCCTATACTGGCCTGGAGGCCTGAAAAACGTGAAGCCGCCCCCAGTTCAGACCCTGCGACGCTTGGCGCTGGCCGCCGCACTCCTGACCACGCTCATCGTGGTCGTGACCTACGGCGTGCGGCGGTGGCGGGCGGCCGAGGCCCGGCGCTCCTTGAGCGCGCCCCTGGCCGGGGATGTCCAGCAGCAGGCGGAAAAATTCACCTTTTCCCGCACCGAGCAGGGCCGCACCCTGTTCTCCTTCGATGCTAAACGCACCACCGAGCGGGCCGGCAAGACAACTGTGCTCGAGGACGTCGTCGTGCACATCTATGGCCGCCACCAGGAGCGTCGCGACCAGGTGCGCACCGCGCGCTGCGAATACGACGCCGAAGGCAGCCAGAGAATCACTTGCCCGGGTGAGGTGACCGTTTTGCTGCGCGCCGAGGCGCAGGGGGAAACCGCGGCCCCCGGCGCCATCGAGCTGACCACGGGCGCCTTGCAGTTTGACCCCAATGAAGGCGTGGCTTGGACCGACCGGCCGGTGCGATTCACTTTCCCCGAAGGCAGCG
>CAYTXK010000309.1:0-1655 GCA_964441645.1 uncultured Acidobacteriota bacterium | reverse complement strand
TGAGCACGCGAAGCCCCCGCTGGCGCGCGTCGTTGTGCCCGGTGAACGTGAAGTTCACCTCGTCGACGTCGTGTCGCTCGGCTGCCGCCCCGAAGGCCGCCTCGGCACCCGCGGCCGCACCGCTGAAGAGGATGCATGCCTCGCGGTTCACGCGGCTCTTCTCCCCGAAGGCAGCGGCGAGGCGATTGGGCTGCGCTATCAACCCGAGGAACCGCACGTCCTGCTGGAGAAGCAGGTCACGGTTCAGGTGGCGCGTCGCGGCGAGCCGCCGGTGTCTTTTCACGGGGGCGGCTTGCAGTACTACTCCTCCAGCCGGGTTTTCGAGCTGAGCCCGCCGCTCGAGGTCAAGACGGGCCGGCGCCGGTTGGTGGCTGACCGCCTGCGGATGGAGTTGAACCGGGACTTCCGGACTAAGCGCATCATCGCCAGCGGCGCGGTCGAGGCGCAACTCGAGCAGGACGGGCGCACGCTCACCATGCGCGCGGCCCAAGCGGTGGCCGAGTACGGCTCGCAAGGCCAATTGGAGCGACTGCAAGCTTCCCGTGGGGTCGAATTCAGCGGGCTCGGCGGCGAAAGCCGGGAGCGGTTGCGGTGCCAGGAGGCGGTATTTCATTTCGGCTCGTCCGACCGCGCGCTCGAACGTGTGGTGGCCTCCGGGGCGGCCGATTTGGTTACGGAGGCGCCGGGCGGGACCCGCAGCCTGCGAGCCCCCGAACTGGAGCTCCGACTGCCGGGCCGGGGCGGGCAGCAGCAGGTCTTGGTGGCGCAGGGGCGGGGAACCCTGGGCTTGGACTCAAAGGGCGAACGTTTTTCCGCCACGGCCGACCGTTTGGAACTCGAGCTGGGAGACAAGCAGCAGGTACGGGCTTTTGCCGCTTCTGGTGAGGTGGAGACGCGCAGCCAGCGGGCCGGCCAAGCGGAGCGCGTCACGCATAGCGACGAGTTGCGAGCCCGCTTCGGACCCGACGGGCAGATCGCGGGGGCGGAGCAGTGGGGTCACTTCCGCGCCAGCAACGGCCGCTGGCAAGCTGGGGCCGGACGAGCGGAGTATCGCAGCGTCAGCGGAACACTCATTTTGCGCGAAGGGGCGGCCATCTGGGACGAGAAGGGTCGCACCACCGCACGGTTGATTGAAGTGCGAGAGCAAACCGGCGACGTGCGCGCCGAGGGTGAGGTTCGAACCACCCGGGAGGCCGCCGCGGAGGTCGGTCTGGCAGGTGAAGAACCCGTGCATTTGGCGGCAGAACGGTTGCACGCCAATCCAGAAAAAAACTCCGCGCGCTACGAGGGCCAGGCGCGCTTGTGGCAAGGCGAAAACCGGCTGGCCGCCACCGCCATCGAGTTGCTTCGGTCTCCGGAGAAGCTGGTAGCCGAAGGCGAGGTCACCGGCTTGTTCGTAGTTTCCTCGGGTTCGAAAGAGCCGCAGGCGGGGGCGAAAACGGTGGCCGTGAGTGCGGACCGCTTCACCTACGAGAGCACGGAACGCCGCGGCGTGTTTGAAGGCACGGTGAGCGCGCGCGGCGAGTTTGGCGTCGTAACCGCGCCGCGCCTCGAAGTGTACATGGGGCGCGCCGAGGACAGTAAATCGGACCGCTTGCAGCGCGTGCGTGCGCGCGGCGGTGTGCGCCTCGAGCGCCAGAGCTGGCAGGCGACCA
>CAYTXK010000308.1:1105-2950 GCA_964441645.1 uncultured Acidobacteriota bacterium | reverse complement strand
AAAGCAGCAGGCCTGCTCGGCGCCATTTGCACTCGTAGTTCGCTGGCCCTCGCGGCAGGAGAGCTGCAGCCCCCTCGGCCTTGCGCACCATCAAGCTCCGCACCACACGGAGGACAACATGCTCGCAGGGTTTCGATACTTTGCCTTGGGCTGCCTCATCCTGCTCGGACTCACGGGCCCTGCCGGGCTTCGCGCGCAGAACCCAGACCAACCGCCTTCTCCTATGGCTGCGCTCGAGCCCTTCGTCGGCATCTGGAAGATCGACCGCCCGCCGCGTGACGGAGTCTCCGACGAGTACCACGTGCTGGAGTGGGACCTGAACAAAGCCGTCCTGGCGCTGTCCGAGTACCAGCGCAAAGATGGCATCTTCCGCCGCTACGTCGCCGGGCTCATCGGTTGGAACCCGCTCACGCAGCGCATCGAGTTCCAGGAACACGCCGACTGGGGGAACTTCAACCGCGGCGACATCGAGGTGCTGGGAAAGGACCACGTCCGCCGCCATAACTTCGTCCACTACAAAGTCGGCGCCGCGCTCCATTGGCGCGAGACCTGGCGGATGGGCGAGGATGGGGACCGCTGCACCACCGCCATCGATAAGCTGGAACGGGGCGAGTGGAAGGAAGGCGCCCCGACTTTCACCAGTATCCGCGCCAGCAGCCTGCCCAAAGAGTAGCCGCTTCCACGGACGGCGCTGTCGCTTCACGGCAAGCAAGCCGGTGGCCCGGCCCAGTATCTAATTTTCCGAGGGCTCGCGGATCTGAAGGGTCTGGTTTGTAATGAGGCCTTCGGTCAGCACCTGCTTGTATCCGGACGGCCATACCACCTCAACTCTATCGATTGTCTTCGCCTCGCCCAGGCCGAAATAGAGCGGCAGGGCGCTCTGAGACAAGTAGCCGGACTTCCCGTCGTGGTATTTCGTAAACACTTGCTTTCCCGCGTGCACTCGCACCCTTGCCCCCAGCCCGTTGCGGTTAGAGCGCGTCCCCGTCAGTACCACCTTCAGCCAATGGATGGAACGGCGCTGGGCCAGATCGCTTACCAGAACCTGAGGCTCGGAGTTGAATTCATTGGTCACGATATCGAGGTCGCCGTCATCGTCAAGATCGAAGATCACCGCCGAACGGCTTCCTAGCGGCGCCAGTAAAGTGATCTTCCCCGTCCGCCCCACACAGGGATCGTGAACCAGCAGGTTGTTGTCCCCCAGGCCTCCCCGCGAACAATCCACCTCGAACCACGACGTGTGGGTGCGGCCGTCTCTCCGCGGCTCAATCCCCAGCACGAACTCGCTATCAAGGAAACCCCGCCCGCGGTTATTCAGCAGCATGGTGTTGATCCCGTAGCGGAAGGGAAAGTTCATGGAGGAGGCGATGAAAATGTCGTCAAAGCCATCGGCATTGATGTCTCCGACGCTCGGCCCCCAGGGCCAGTAGTTCTCCGCGCCCAACCGATCGGAGACCTCTTCGAACTTTCCGCCTCCCCGGTTCCGGAACAGCGCGTTCCCGAAGATATTGTTTGCCCCGCCTTGCAGCACGCTGTCGGGCGGAGTCTTGCGCGCCTTCAGTTTCTCTAGCTCTGGGCCGACATCTTCCCACATGTCGGAATGCATATCGGTGATGAAGAGGTCCAGTGCGCCGTCGTTGTCGAAATCAAAAAACTTGATGCCCATGCTCCCCCAGGGGGTCTTGGGAAAATACTGGTTTGTCTTTTCCACAAATTTGCGGCCACCGGCATTCTCATAGTAGCGGTCGTCACCCTGCATGTTCAAAACGTAGAGGTCCGGCCAGCCGTCTTCGTTCACATCGGCGAAGCTGGCGTCTCCGCTCCAGGCCGCGTGTCGCAAGCCGG
>CAYTXK010000308.1:0-1095 GCA_964441645.1 uncultured Acidobacteriota bacterium | reverse complement strand
GACCAGCATCCAGACCCCGTACACCAGCTGAATCTCGAGCGCCACGCCCGCGAACTTGTTCCCGCCCAGGTTCTTGTAGAGCACGCTCGCTTCGGAACGGTTGGGATGTGTGTGTCCCAAAAACGCGTCCCGCACGCCCACATAGGCTCCGTCCGGGCCCCGCCTGTCCGTTGTGTAACGGCCGATGTTGCACACAAAAAGATCCAACAGACCGTCGTTGTCAAAATCAAAGAACACAACGCCCGAGGAGTGGGCCACCAGCCCCAGGCCTGCTTGCGCCGTAACATCGCGGAAACGCCCGCCCCCCTCGTTTTCAAAAAGGACATTGCCGCCTCGGACCGTTGTAACGAACAAATCTGGGTCGCCGTCGTTGTCCACGTCGGCAAAAGACGCCGTTACGCTAATGCGGTCGGGCAGCCCCACGCCTGCTGACTCGGTAATGTTCTTGAACTTCCCGCCCCCCATACTCTTCCAAAGCTCGTTGGGCCCAACCTGATTCACAAAATAGATGTCATAGAGCCCGTCGTTATCCACGTCAGCCACGGCAATGCCGTTGCCGTGATCGTAGTGGATGGCCTTGTACGTCCTGCCCGCGTCGCTGACGATGCGGTGAAGAAATGTAATCCCGCTCTCTTCAACTCGGTCCGCGAACTGAAACTGGTGGATGACCTTGAAGTCGTCTGCCGCCGCCAGCTGCGCTTTCCTTCGCGCCGGCAGGGAATCTGCCCCCGGGTCCGGCTCCAGGTACCGCACCGGAGGCGGCCCGCCGCTCGAACCGCCTCCCGCGGCGGCCAGCGCAAACACACACAGGAGCAACGCGAGGTTAGCTCTGTGTTCTCTATGAGCGGGCATCGGAAGCGCCGTTTGCAGTCGCGTCCCCCACAGTACCACGAAAGGGTGCGCCTCCTCAGCCGGCGTTGCGTGCGGGGCTGCCGCAGGAGCCGGTGGCCGGGCAGGGGAGAGGCAAGAAAAACTCTTGACACAACAGATATATATGACTAATAGTCAGATATGGTTATTGGTCATATATAGGCGGCGCTGTGCCGCCTGTCTACAACCTGCCCCCGGCCCCCGCCGCGTTGGGCCGCCGCGCCC
>CAYTXK010000307.1:457-2966 GCA_964441645.1 uncultured Acidobacteriota bacterium | reverse complement strand
CGGCGTAGCGCTGCTCGAAGTGCTCGACGATGCGCAGGGCGTGCAGGTTGTGGTCGAAGCGCTCCCCGTGGGCCTGCATCAACTGGTTGAGCTTGTGCTCGCCGGCGTGGCCGAAGGGCGGGTGGCCGATGTCGTGCACCAGCGCCAAGGCCTCGGCCAGGTCAGTATTCAGCCCCAGCGCCCCGGCTAGGGTGCGGGCGATCTGCGCCACCTCGAGCGTGTGCGTCAGCCGGTTGCGGAAGTGGTCGGAGTAGCGCCGCGTAAAGACCTGGGTCTTGGCTTCCAGGCGGCGGAAGGCGCGGGCGTGGATAATGCGGTCGCGGTCACGCTGATAGTCGTTGCGGTAAGGATGCGGCGGCTGCGGGTAGCGGCGTCCAGCGCTGCGGGCCGCCTGCATCGCATAGGGAGCCAGGGACATCGTCAAGACCTTGTGCAGGTAATCCTACACTGGGGTGGGGATGGCAAGCGAAGAATCAGGGCTGTGCCGGAGCCGGCGCGGATGCCCCGGGGGGTGGAGGAGGCAAGAGTTCCATCCGCCGGGTGGCCTCGGCGGCAATCTCGGTGTCGGGGTATTCAGTTTTCAGCTGATTGAGTAGGCGGCGGGCTTCGTTGGGGTCGTCTTGGGCCTTGAGGGTGGCGAGCTCGAGCAGGGCCAGCCCCTTGGGCACGGTTTCGGTGGGTTTTTCGATGAGGTCGCGGTAGATCTTCTCGGCGTCCTTCGGCTTGCCCAGCTTTTGATAGAAGCCGGCCAGGGTGAGCTTGGCGGCGGCGGCGGCATTGGCGTTGCGGGTCTGGGCCACCCTTTCGAGCGTGGCCACGGCGGCCGCGGTGTCGCCGAGCTGATCCTGGCAGAGCGCCTGGTAGTGCCCGGCCACCAGCCCCGACTGGGTGCGGGGGTAGTCGTTGTGCACCTGAGTAAACTCTTTCAGCGCCGCCTCATATTTTTCGCGCTCGCTGGGAAAACTTTTCTGCGCCTCTTGGCCCGGCAGGGGCGGCAGGCCAGCCTGCACGGGGGCCTGGTAGGTCATCAGGGCTTCGAGGAGGGCAGCGCTGGCGCGGTCTTCCTGGCGCTGGCTCCACAAATAGAGGCCGCCGACCGAGCCGCCCCCGGCCACCGCAATCAAGGCCAGAGCCAGCAGGCTGCGCCAGCGGTCTTCGACCCAGAGCAGGGTGGCGTCGAGCGTGTCAACGAACTCGTCGTGCTTCAGCTCTTGCCGTTGAATCCGTGCCATGGGTCTCGGTTGCTCCCCGTGCGAGGTGCGAAACTAACGATGCTAACAGCCGCGCTGCAAAAGTGTCAAACTGTCGGAAATGCAGATTCCTCGCCGCCACGGCGGGCAAGGGCTCGGAATGACAGCCTAGAGAACAGCCGCGCTGCAAAAGTGTCAAACTCGGGCTCCTGCCCCTCTGGGTGGCCCCGAGGACGATCGTGGCTGCCAGAGCCGGTGTCTCGCGACGCACCGGGGTTCCCCGAAGAGGCTCGGGACGCTTGACAGCGGGCAGAAGCGCCCCGGAGAATGGGCGGCGCCGCCGATTCCACGCCCCCGAGGAGCTGCCCGATGAGCGCGACGCCCGCCACCAATCCCCGCGAGATTGTTGACCGCAACTTCCAGTTGGCCGCCGAGCGGCTGGGTCTGACGGCCGAGCAGCAGATGCTGCTCAAGATTCCCTTCCGCGAGGTCCGCGTGGAGGTTCCGGTGCGGCTCGACGACGGCTCGCTCAAAGTCTTCATCGGCTACCGCATCCAGCACAGCGGCGTGCGCGGGCCGGCCAAAGGCGGGCTGCGCTACCACCCGGCGGTGGACGCCGACGAAATGCGCGCCCTGGCGGAAGCCATGACGTGGAAGACGGCGGTGGTCAACATTCCTTTCGGGGGCGCCAAGGGCGGAATCGCTTTCGACCCCAAGACGCTCTCCAGCCGGGAGGTGGAGCGCATCACCCGCAAGTACGTGGCCCGCATCCACCTGCTTGAACGTCGCCGCGATATGATGGAACACGCCGGATGCTGGAACCGGCAAATAATCGGAAACGCCGTACGTGCCCAAGTTTGCGTCAAAGAAGAATACCTCCACCCCTTCTCCGCCGGCAGGGTTTATGTGCAGCCCAAAATTGGCCGCGCTGGGGACGCCACCGGGGGTGCTTCGCTTGGCCATCAGCGCATACCAAACCGTTGCGCCTTGATCTTTGTACCAGCACTCCAGCGTGATCTCGTTGGTCAGGTTCAAAGAAGCACTGGATGGGACTTGAACGTAACCGCTCGTGCCGTTGAAATTGAACCCTTGGCCAACCTTTCCCGACGCAAAACCCGCGCCGCCAAGCAAATTCCCGCTGTTCCCGCCAACCTGATCCAAAGCGTTGCTCTCACCTCGCCACCAACTGACCAAGCCCGACGCCGGGGACACACAGACCAGCGGATTCACCGTCAACACCGCGTTGGAACTCGTCGCCGTGCCAAGACTGTTGGAAACCACCACCGAGTAAGTGCCCGCGTTCGACAGTTGCACATTCG
>CAYTXK010000307.1:0-392 GCA_964441645.1 uncultured Acidobacteriota bacterium | reverse complement strand
AGCGGCGAGCCGCCCGCCGTGACGATGAGGTTGACCGTATTGCCAGCGTTCACCGTTTGGTTTGTTGGTTGGGTGGTAATGAACGGCGCAACCGCACCAACGCATTTACCCGCGCTGCCGGCATTGTAAATCGCTTGAATTTCGTTGGTGGACAGCGCGCGGTTGTAGATCGCAGGTTCGTCAATAACGCCTTTGAAAAAGTCAGCGATCTGATACCCCAGTTCCGCTCCAATCGTCACCGGCTCGGCGTTGACCGAATGGGCCAGATTCCCTGACACCACCGCTACCTTGACGCATTGACCATTAATGAACGTCTTCAATTCGACATGGCTCACATCCACCTGCTTGAACGTTGCCGCGATATGATGGAACACGCCGGATGCTGGAACCGG
>CAYTXK010000306.1:0-2967 GCA_964441645.1 uncultured Acidobacteriota bacterium | reverse complement strand
CGGGAGGCGCGCGGCTGGCGGCGCAGCTCCATGCGGTGAGCGCCGACCACCTGGAGTGCGTGAGCCGCAGCGACATTCGCGCCCTGGCACGCTCGAATACAATTTGCACGCTGCTGCCGGGGGCGGTGTTTCATCTGGGTAAGTCCACTTACGCACCGGCGCGCGCGCTGATTGAGGCCGGGGCGGCGGTGGCGTTGGCCACTGACTTCAATCCGGGAACCTCGCCGACGGTTTCACTGCCGATGATACTGGCGCTGGCCTGCACGCAAATGCGGATGACGCCGGCGGAGGCGGTGAGCGCCGCCACCATCAACGGGGCGCACGCCCTGCGGCGCGCCGAGCGGCTAGGCTCGCTCGAAACCGGCAAGCAAGCCGACCTTGCCGGCTTCGAGCTTTCGGATTACCGCGAAATCCCGTATTATTTCGGTACGAACCTGTGCCGTTGGACAGTGAAGAAAGGACAAGTGATTTATGACGCCGCCGGGCGGTTCATCGAAGCGTAAAGCCGACTCGCGGCCGCTCGATTTCTATCGCTGGCTGGAGTGGCGCGGGCTCGACCCCAACCGCCGCCGGCCGCCGGGGCGCACCGCGGCGCTGCTGATGGACTATCGCGCTTACCTCGAAAAGGCGGTGGGGAAAGAAAAGGCCGGGGAGTGGTTCGAGAAGTACGGGCGCAAGGCCGAGCCGGCGGCGAAGGCTGCCCCGACGTCCTGAGAGGCTGAGTGTCCACCCTGGTAGAGTGCGTGCCGAATTTCAGCGAAGGCCGGGACGCGGCCAAAGTGGAGGCGCTGGTCGAGGCGCTGTGCTCGGTGCCGGGAGTGGCGCTGCTCGACCGCGAAATGGATGCCGACCACAACCGCTGCGTCATCACTATTGTCGGACCCAAAGAGGCCATCGCCGAGGCCGCGGTGCGCGGCGTGGGCCGGGCGGCGGAACTGATTGACCTGACGCGGCACCAGGGGGCGCATCCGCGCCTGGGGGCGGCCGACGTGGTGCCGTTTGTTCCCATCGAAGGCGTGACGCTCGAAGACTGCGTGGAGATGGCCCGCGCGGTGGGCGAGCAAATTTGGAAACGCTTCGGGATTCCCGTGTTTCTCTACGAAGCGGCGGCCACGCGGCCGGAGCGGGTCAACCTGGAGAACATCCGCCGCGGGCAGTTTGAAGGCTTGCGCGAGGAAATCGCCGCCAACCCGGAGCGGCGGCCGGATTTCGGCGAGGCGCGCGTGCATCCGACAGCGGGGGCGACGGTGGTGGGAGCGCGGAAATTTCTCATCGCCTACAACATCAACCTCGACACGCCGGACGTCAACGTGGCCAAGCAGGTGGCCAAGGCGGTGCGGTTTTCGAGCGGCGGGTTGCGCTACGCGAAGGCGATGGCGGTGGACCTGAAGGCACGCGGCCTGGCGCAAGTGTCGATGAATCTTACCGACTTTGAGCAGACGCCGATTTTTCGCGCCTTCGAGATGGTGCGACGCGAAGCGGGCCGCTACGGGGCCTCGATCGCGGGCAGCGAGATTGTGGGGCTGGTGCCCAAGCAGGCGCTGGAAGAAGCGGCGGGGTTTTATTTGCAGCTCGAAAACTTCGACCCCCAGCACCAGATTCTTGAAAACCGCCTGGCCAGCGTGCTGGCAGAAAAGAAAAAGACGCAGGGCCTGGCCGCGCTGGCGGGGCCGCTGCTGGAAGCGGTCGCCGCGCCGACACCCACGCCGGGCGGAGGCTCGTGCGCGGCGCTGGCGGGCGCACTGGCGGCGGGGCTGGGGGAAATGGTGGCGAAGCTGTCGGCGACGAAAAAATCACTGGCGCCGCACGCCGAGAGGCTGGCGCGCGCCGCCGAAGAGCTGGGGCGGCTGCGGGAGAAATTGCAGAGTGCGATTGAGCGCGACGCAGCGAGTTTCGAAGCGGTGCTGGCGGCGTCTCGGCTTCCCAAGAGCTCGGAGGAAGAGGAGAATTTGCGCCAGCAGGCTCTCGAAAGCGCGACCCGGCAGGCTACGGAGGTTCCGCTGGAGGTGGGCGAAGCGGCGACGGCGGTGCTGGAAATTCTTCAGCAGCTCGGGCCGATTACCAGCGCGGGCATGGCGTCGGATCTGAACACGGGACTGCATCTGGCCGGGGCGGCCATCCGGGGCGCGCTGGAAAACGTGAAGATCAACCTCGAGGGAATGTCGGAGGGAGAGTTTCTACGACGAGCGCGGGCGCGGGCGGAAAAACTCGAAGCGCGGCTGGGGGAAACGGCATCGGTGAGCAGATGAATCTAAGCAGAGTGAGGTGGACAGTGACTACAAGACAGGACCCCATGAAACCGACAACTTGGATTTTGGTCGCCCTTCTCGGCGGGCTCAGCCTGAGCGGTTGTGGAGGAGGAGGCGCGAATCCTGTGGGAGGAACCAATCCTCCCCCGCCCCCCAGCGGGGCGAGCATCGAACGGGTGTCGGTGGCGACGGCGGGCACTCAGGGCACGGGGGCGAGCGCGCTCGCGGCCATCAGCAACAGCGGCCGCTTCGTCGCCTTCGTTTCGGATTCCGACACTCTGGTAACGGGCGACACGAATGGCGTGGCGGACGTTTTCCTCCGTGACACCTGCGAAGGGGCGGCGGGCTGCACGCCCTCGACGATCCGCGTCTCTGTCGCCACCGATGGCACCCAAGGCAACAGCGCCAGCTCGATTCCCGCCATCAGCGCCACCGGACGCTTCGTCGCCTTTGTCTCCGACTCAAACACGCTGGTGACAAGCGACAGCAATGGCGTCGCGGACGTGTTTCTCCGCGACACCTGCGCCGGGGTGGCGAGCTGCACGCCGTCCACGGCGCGCCTTTCGTTGGCCAGCGACGGCACGCAAGGAAACGGCGACAGCTCCCTTCCCTCAGTCAGCAGTGACGGGCGCTTTGTAGCCTTTGCTTCTGCCGCCAGCACTCTGGTGAGCGGCGATAGCAATGGCACGTTCGACATTTTCCTGCGCGACACCTGCCT
>CAYTXK010000305.1:0-2985 GCA_964441645.1 uncultured Acidobacteriota bacterium | reverse complement strand
TGGTGCTTTTGTACGCTCTGCGGTACTACTGGGGCGCGGCGCGCGGCTATCGCCTGCGGCCCTGGGCCAGTCCCTACTTGCGCTGGCGCCTGGAAACCTACTTCGGCGTGCACGCCGATAAGCTTACCCGGGCGGAATTTTTCCGGTTGCTGTGGCGGAACCGAAGGCGGCTCGGTCAGTTCCTGCGCTGGTCGGCGGAGATGGAGCGGAAGTATCTGCGCGGGAGTTAGCGGGGCGCGCGCAGGACGAAGTCGACGTTGCGCTGGGCGTTGAGCTCAGTGGTCATCTCCCAGTCAAGTTCGCGCACCTCAAAGGAGTCCTGGCGGCCGGTGGAGGTGACGTAGAAAACGCGGCCGTCCTCGAGCCAATACTCGGTGACCGGGATGATGGTTTGGTCCTTGAGCACCAGCAGGGTTAACTGCGCCAGAGGCGCGCGCTCGCGCGGCAGGCTGTCGGCGGCCAGGCGCAGCCGTGGCCAGTCGTCCGGCAAACCGGCGGCCACCAGGCTCGGATCGCCCGCTCGAGCGTCTTCGAGGGTAATCACCTGCACGGGCGAGGGTTGCTGAATGATGATGACGGTTGAGCTTGAAGTGGCGATGGGCGCGAAGGAAGAGAGAAAGCCGAACCCGGAAAAAGGCCCGCCGCTGAAGCCTCCGCCGATGAAGCCGGTGCGAAATCCCTGGTGGAACCCGAAGCGGCCCCGGGTGACAAAGAAATGGTGGGCGTCAAAGCCCAGCCCGAAGTTGGGGAAACTGTCTTGAAACTGAAACACGGGGCGGAGGCCGATCCCCGGCACAAACACCTGTCCCACCACACCCGGGCTCCTGTGCATGGTCGGCGGCCGCACGCGGGCCTGTGCTTGGGCGCTTTGGGCGGCGAGCAGAGGCGCGGCCAGCACAAAGGCGCTCACTAGGATTAGTCGGGAAGGAGTAGGTTGCCGCATCTCCGCCTCCTGGGTGCTTGGATGAGTATACGCCTTTCCGGGTGGCCTAGCAAATTGTTGCCTGGGCTACTTGTCGTTTCCCGCGGGCGGCTCGCGGAACCAGGCGAGAATCTCTGCCGGAGGAGCCTGGGGCGGCGCCAGGTATTTTTCGAAATCCACTGCGGGAAAGCCCTTGCGGGTCAGGCAGGCCGGCAGCTCTTCGCGCAGCCGGTCGGGCGTTTTGCCGGGCATTTCGCCAATCGCCTCGAAAATCAACTGGTGGAGGGGGTCAGCGAAGCGATAGTTCGCCAGAACCGTTAGGAGTGTTTTTCGCTCGGCGGCGGAAAGGGTGTGGCTCAAGAGAGAGCGCAGCGCTTCCACCTCCCGCCGCTGCGGCTCATCTTCGGGGTCTCGCGGCATCTTCAGGATGCTAGCCGACCCGCCCGGGGAAGACAACGCTTGCCGCGCGGCGCTTACCCCGCTAGAATGCGCCTCCTCCGGTTCGAACTCCGACGGGAGGCATCCTGCCATTCCGGCGCCTAAGGAGGAAGTCATGACACGCAAGCTCTCTTGGGGTGTTTTCTGGCTGGCCGTCGTTCTACTTCTGGCTTTGACAGCGGCCGCGGAGCCGCGCAAGCTGACGCTCGACCTCTACCTGGAATTCGAGACGGTCGCCGAGCCGCAAATCTCTCCCGACGGCGCGCAGATCGTCTACACCCGCCGCTGGGTGGACAAGCTGAACGACCGCTGGGAGTCGGGGCTGTGGATCATGAACGCGGACGGGAGCAAGAACCGGTTTCTCGTCAAAGGCTCTTCACCGCGGTGGTCGCCCGACGGCACCCGCATCGCCTATCTGGCGGAGGGCGAGCCCAAGGGGACGCAGATTTTCGTGCGCTGGATGGACGCCGAAGGGGCGATTACTCAGATTACCCGGGTCGAGAAGGCGCCGGAGAACCTTGCTTGGTCGCCCGATGGCGCGTGGATTGCGTTCACCATGCTGGTGCCAAAAAAGGAGAAATGGGAAATCAAAATGCCGGCGCGGCCCGAGGGGGCGAAGTGGACGGAGGACCCGCGGATCATTCAGCGGCTGCTCTATCGGATGGATCGCATCGGCTTCATCGAGGAAGGGTATCGGCAGGTTTTCGTGGTGCCGGCCGGCGGCGGCACGGCGCGGCAGTTGACCTCGGGCGACTTCGACCACGGCTCCAGCCTGATTTCTTTCGAGGTCAGCGACGGACTTTCCTGGACTCCCGACGGGAAAGAGATTCTTTTCACCAGCCTGCGCACGGAGGACTGGGAGTACCAGTGGAGCGAGGCGGAGATTTATGCGGTGCGGGTGGCCGACCAATCCATCCGGCAGCTCACCACCCGCAAAGGGCCCGACCAGAACCCGGTGGTTTCGCCCGACGGCCGCCTGGTGGCCTACACGGGGCACGACTGGACAGACGACACCCACATTGAGTCCCAGCTTTCTGTGATGGGGATTGATGGTTCGAATCCGCGCGCGCTGACCGCTTCGCTCGACCGCACCCCGGAGGACTTGCGCTGGGCGCCGGACGGCAGCGGGATTTACTTCAACCTGGACGACCGCGGCCGGCGGAATTTCTCCTTTGCTTCCCTCAAAGGAGAAGTGCGCGCCGTCACCGACGGCAACCACGTGCTCAACGTCGCCGACATCAATCGCAACGGGCAGGCCGTCGGGACGCGCTCGAGCTACCAGCAGCCCGCCGACATCGTGGCTTTCTCGTTAACCAGTCCGGTGCTCAAGCAGTTGACCGCGGTCAACGAGGACGTTCTCGGCGACGTCAAGCTCGGCGACGTGGAGGAACTCTGGTACACCTCCACTGACGGCCTGCGCATTCAGGGCTGGGTGGTCAAGCCGCCCGACTTCGATCCGCAGAAAAAATATCCTCTTATGCTGGTCATCCACGGCGGCCCGCACGCCATGTACAACGTGGGCTTCAGCTATAGCTGGCAGAACCACGCCGCCGAGGGCTACGTGGTGCTTTACACCAACCCGCGCGGCTCCACCGGCTACGGCAGCGCCTTCGGCAACGCCATCA
>CAYTXK010000304.1:0-3004 GCA_964441645.1 uncultured Acidobacteriota bacterium | reverse complement strand
CTTGTAGCGCTCCTGGATGGCTTTGATCTGCGGCGCCACCTTCTGCATCTTGAAGGCCGATTCCATCGACTTCCAGCGCATCGGGAAGAGCGCCGCGTTGATCAGCACCGTCAGCACCACGATCACCCAGCCGTAGTTCGGGATCCAGTGCGCGTACATCCACTTCATCAGCAGGAAGATGGGCTTGGCAATCCACCAGAACCAGCCGAAGTCCACCAGCTCGCTTGCCAGCTCGGGCCGTGTCCCGTTCGCCAGGGCCGGCGCCTCGAGCTTCTCCAGGATGTCGATGACCTTGGGCCCCACGTAAAGCCCGAGCGCCGTGCCAGTGGGCGCCCCCACGGCTACCGCACCCACTGACTGAGCCTTGTCGGCCCCTTGCGGCGTCCAAGACGACGCCCAGGCAGCCACGTCCAACTGAGGTCGCGATGGCAGAAAGAGCGCCACAAAGTACTGGTCTTCGATGCCGGCGTAGGCGGCCTCGCCGACGTAAGGAAACGGCGACGCGCTTTTCCACAACCAGCCGGTCGTCTGCCCGGCAACGCGCGCCGGCTGCCGCACCACTCCCTTGGGGGCCCGCACCAGAACCTGCGCTTCCGGCCCGCTGGTGCCCGACGGCCCGATGTGCTCTCCAAACCCGCCCGGCCAGGCCAGGCGATGGGCAACGGGCTGGCCATTCTCGGAGAGCTCGCTAGCCACTTCGCAGAGGTAGCCGCCGGGAAAGCGCAGGCGCTTGCGAGCCCCGAGCCGCCCGTCGCTCCACTCGAATACCAACTCGCCCGGGGCCTTCATTTCCGAAGTCTCGGGCGTAACCACGTACAGGGCGTTGTCCAAGGTTTCTTCAAGCTGCGCCTTGGCCGGAGACAGCGAGAGTGCAAGCGGATAGCCGAGCCGCGTGACCGGTCCTTGTACTAACTCGACGGGCTCGCCCGCCGGGTCGCGAAAATTCTTCAGCCGCCAACTGCGCACCACCGCCCCGCGGGTCGAGAAGACGATGGTGGCGGTCTCGGTATCAATCGTAATCAGGCGTTCTTCGGTTCCTTGCTTGATCCCTACCGGCGCCGCTGCCGGGGTTTCCACTTTGGCCGTTTCAGGGCTCGGGACTGCGGGAGCTGACTGCGCTGGAGCTGTTGTGCCCGCCGGGGCGCTTGCCGGGGCGGGCGGGTAGAGCTTGCGCATCATCGTTGACCACCCCAGCAACACCAGTACGGTCAGCACAAAAGCCAGCAGGAGGCGTTTTTCCGGTGAGAGTTCAGCCACGAGTTTGCCCTAGGTCAGTCCGCCGCGGCCTTCGGGGACGGGATCGTAACCGCCGAAGACGCCCGGCCGGCAGCGCAGCAGCCGCGCCAGCGCCAGCCGCGCCCCGCCGGCCAGGCCGTGGCGCTCAATGGCTTCGCGCGCGTAGTTGGAACAAGAAGGATGAAATTTGCAACCCCAGGGATTCAGCGGGCGCGCGGCCACTTGGTAAAGGCCAATGGCCGCCAGGGCAAGGCTCTGGGCGAAAGGCCTGCGGCGTTCGTCGCGAACCAACGGCTTCATACGGCCTTATACGAGGGAAGAGTTTTTGCCAGTAACTCGCTGAGCTCGCGCCCCAGGGCAGCGAAATCGGCCCACGCCACTTCCGCCGAGCGCGCCTCCACCACCACATCCCAGCCCGCGGGCAGGCGCTCGCGCTGGCGGCGCAGGATTTCTCGCAGGCGGCGTTTGATCCGGTTGCGCACTACGGCGTTGGCCAATCGTCCTTTGACCGCAATCCCGGTCCGGGCTTTCTCTGCGTCTCCGGCCGTGCGCCGCCCCGCCAGAACCGAAAGGTGCGGCGAGCGGCCACGCGCCTCGGGGGCGCGATACAAGCGGTCGAAGTCCCGCGTGGCCAGCCGGTCGCGTCTAGACAGGGGTAAGGCGATGGCGGCCCTTCCGGCGCCGCGCTGACAGCACCCGCCGCCCACCCGGGGTTTTCATGCGGGCGCGAAAGCCGTGCGTCTTGTGCCGACGGCGAACGTTGGGTTGGAATGTGCGCTTGGGCATGCGGGCTTGGCTCTCTCAATCCTCTGGTTGCGCCGCGACGCGGGCGCTTTTGTGCGAATAAGGAAATGCCAGTATAAGAGAGGCTGCCGAGAGCGTCAAGGCGCAGCGCCCGGTTAGGAGTGGGTCAATGGGGCGCGGCCTGTAAGGAGGATTCATGGTTTCGGTTGCCGTTCGCGGAAGCGCGGCCCGCGCCGTCCAGCCGCCCACCGCGGGCTGACCATTACGCTTTCGGCCCGCAATCCGCACTTCTTGGCGGAGAGCGTCGCCGTGGAAAACTTTCGAAACTTGTGCTATAGTGCGCCGCTTCCAGGGGAGAAACTTTAGGCGCGGATTTTTCTGTGCGCTTTTTCCACGTAAGCTTCAAGGGGATTTGCACATTCGCTCAGGCGGCTGCTTCTGTGCAATACGATGAAATCTTTTTGCTCACCCGTAGAATCAGCCAGCTAGCTCCCGGTCGCTTGTGGAAATCTTTGTGGAAACCGCGGTGGATTTCTCCGGCGCTCCCCGGGTTGGCCCTATGAATCTTTGGGAAAGAGTCCTCGCCTACCTCGAATCGCGCCTCAACCCGCAGACGTTTTCCACCTGGTTTCGGCCTACGCGCCTGGAGGCTGTCAAGGGGGAAATTTTAGCCATCCGGGTGCCGAACCCGCTCTTCCAGAAGTGGCTGTCCTCGGATGGCCGCAGCCCGGTGGAGGAAGCGCTGGCCGCGCTCGCGCTGGGGAACTACCGCGTCGAATACCTCGCCGAAGCCGAGCCCGCCGCGGGCACCGTTCCACCCGCCGTCCCTGCCGGCGGACAGGGTGCGCGCCCCACCCAGCCGCGCCTGGACTTCGATTCCACTGATTACCAGCTCAACCCGCGCTACAGCTTCGACACTTTTGTCGTCGGCTCCTCGAACCAGTTCGCCCACGCCGCCGCGCAGGCGGTCGCCGAGAAGCCCTCCAAGGCCTACAACCCGCTCTTCCTTTACGGCGGCGTGGGC
>CAYTXK010000303.1:1988-3020 GCA_964441645.1 uncultured Acidobacteriota bacterium | reverse complement strand
CCACGGACCTGGCCGCCTACCTCCGTATGCTGCTCAACCACGGCGCTGCGCCCCGGGGCCGCGTGCTCTCGGAAGAAAGCTTTGCGCTGTTGACGCAGGCGGGCGTCCGCATGGGCGACGCGAATGAAAAGTCCTTCTACGGCTACGGCGTCTCGACGCGGGAGGAAGACGGCCACAAGCTGGTGGGCCACAGCGGGGGGATGATTGGCTACACCTCGCGGATGGTGGGCGACCTCGACGACGGCCTGGGCGTGGTGGTGTTCGTCAACGGCCCCGGCAACACCACCCGCGTGGCCGAATTCGCCCTCAAGGCAGTTCGCGCCGCCCTGCACAGCCAGGAGCTGCCGGCCGTGCCCGCTCCCGACCCGCCGACGCGGGTCGAAAAGGCGGCGGACTATACCGGGACGTACACCTCGCCGGAGGGAAAGACCCTGACGCTCGTGGCCGAGGGCGAGCGGCTGTTGTTGGTCAGGGGCGAGGAACGGATTGCACTCGAGCGGCGGGGCGAGGACAATTTCTACGTCAATCATCCCGATTTCCAACTTTTTCTGCTCCACTTCGAGCGCGACAAAGACAAGAAGGTGGTGGAAGCCAGCTATGGCTCCGACTGGTACGCGGGTGCGGGCTACGCCGGCCCGCGCCAGTTCACCGTGCCCGAGGCCTGGAAGGCTTACCCCGGCCATTACCGCACCACCGACCTGTGGTTTACGAACTTTCGTGTGCTGGTGCGGAAAGGCAAGCTGTGGGTGAACTACGGCGGGGGCGGCGAGGAAGAGCTGGTCGAGCTTGAGCCCGGGCTGTTTCAGATCGGCAAAGAAGAAACCGCCGAGCGGCTGCGCTTCGACTCGGTGGTAGAGGGAAAGGCTCTGCGGGCGGAGTTCTCCGGCGTCGGGTATTACCGGATTTCGGCCCCCTAATTCTGTTTTGCGAGGTGAGCGATGACGCTTCGACGTGTGTCCCTGGTTCTGCTTCTCTCCCTGGTGCTGGCGGCGGCGGCGCCGCGAGCGCAGGCGCAGATTCCGACGCCCGAGC
>CAYTXK010000303.1:0-1978 GCA_964441645.1 uncultured Acidobacteriota bacterium | reverse complement strand
TAATTCTGTTGGAGAGGTGAGCTATGACGGTTCGACGTGTGTCTCTGGTTTTGCTTTTCTGCCTGGTGGCGGCGGCGGCGCCGCGAGCGCAGGCGCAGATTCCGACGCCCGAGCAGTTCGCCGGCTTCCGCATGGGCGAAGAAGGGAAGCTGGTGCGCTGGGAAAAACTGGTGGAGTATTTCGCTGCGGTGGATAAAGCCAGCGACCGCGTCCAGGTGGAGGAGCTCGGGAAGACCACGCTCGGCAATCCCTTTATCCTGGCCATCATCAGCTCGCCGAAAAATCTGGCGCGTTTGCCGGAAATCAAGGCCACCCAGTACCGGCTCGCCCATCCCGAAGGGTTGAGCGACGAAGAAGTGCAGCGCCTGGCCTGGAGCTCTCCGGCGGTGCTGCTCATCACGCTTAACATCCACTCAACGGAAATCGGCTCGACGCAGATGGCGCTCGAGCTGGTGCACCGTCTGGCCACCGACGACTCCCCCTGGGCTCGCCAGGTGCTCGACAACGTGGTCTTCCTGCTGGTGCCCTCCTTCAATCCCGACGGGCAGATCCTGGTGACCGATTGGTACAACAAGACCAAAGGCACCGAGTACGCGTTGGCCTCCATGCCCTGGCTCTACCACCCCTACACCGGCCACGACAACAACCGCGACGCTTTCATGCTCACCCAGGTGGAAAGCCGCCTGGTGACGCGGGTGCTCTACCAGGACTGGTTCCCCCAGGTTTATCTCGACGAGCACCAGATGGGCCCGCAGGGCTCGCGCATCTTTGTCCCACCCTTCCGCAATCCTATCAACCCCAACGTGGATCCGCTGATCTGGGCAGAGAACGGACTGCTGGGCTTTGCCATGTTCACCTCACTGCACGAAGCCGGCTTGAGCGGCGTGACCTACGACCAGTTTTACACCAGCTGGTGGCAGGGCGGCTTTCTGATGGAGGCGTGGTGGCACAACATGGTCGGCTTGCTGACCGAGGTCGCCAGCACACGAATGGCGACTTCCACGGAGCAGGAGAAGGCGCAGTTGGGGGTGGCGCCCAAAGGCGAGCCGGGAACTTCCGAAGATTTCCAGAATGAGCTGGAAAAAGACCCGAAGAAAGCGCTGCCCGCCCCACGCGACGTCATGCCGCGCAACAACTACCCGCGGCCGTGGCTGGGCGGCCGCTGGACGCTGCGCGACATCGTTGACTACGAGCTGGCCGCCACCTATGGCCTGCTTGAAGGCATGGCCGCCCACCGCGTCACGCTTATCGAGAATCAGGTCCGAATGGGGAAGAATGCCATCGCCCAGGGCAAAGAGGGCGACCCCTACGCCTATCTTTTCTCGCCCTATCAGCACGACGACGGGGCGCTCTACCGCCTGCTGGAGGTGTTGCACTTCGCCGGCATCGAGGTCCGCCGAGCTAAGGCCGCCTTCAAAGCGGGCGACAAAGACTGGCCCGCCGGGACGTACGTCATCTTGATGGCGCAGCCCTTCCGCGCCTACGCCAAAGACATGCTCGAAGTCCAGAAGCACCCCGACCCCGCCAAGATGCCGGCGGGCGCCATGGCGGACCAGCCTTACGACGTCACCGCCTGGACGCTGCCGCTGCAAATGGGTGTGGAGAGCGCCGAGGTAAAGAAACCCTTCGAGGCCCAACTGGAGAAGCTCGACACCATCCCCGGCCCTCAGGGGGAGTTGCGGGGAACGGGCCGCAACGTGCGCGGCTTTGTCATTGCGCCCGGGTCGAACAGCAAGGCCATCCTCACCAACCGGCTGCTGAAAGCGGGGGCGGAGGTTTCCTGGCTGGCGCAGAAAGTGGACGTCAAAGGAGGCTGGACCTATCCGCCCGGGAGTCTGTACGTGCGCAACATCAGCGTGGACAAATTGCGCCCGTTGATTCTGGAGCTGGGGCTGGGCGGGGAAGAAGTCAAACAGGACGACCGCGGCGCGGATCAGGCCGCGCAATTCCGCCTGCGCCCGCCGCGCGTGGGGCTCTA
>CAYTXK010000302.1:0-3039 GCA_964441645.1 uncultured Acidobacteriota bacterium | reverse complement strand
CAGTCGAGCAGCCGCCGCGCCCAGTGGAACTCGCGCGCCAAAACCAGCAGCCCCGCCACAAAGAAGGGAACCTGGGGGACGACGGGAATCAAGAGCGCGACAAACCCAATCCCCAGCAGCAGGAAGCCGGCTACGATTCGAATCATCCGCCAGGCCAGGTGCATCGCTCGTCCCCACCCTCATTGTACCCCGGCTGCGCCGGCGCGGCTCTGCCTTTTGCGCGCCCGCGCCGCGTGCTAGAATCAGCCCGCCACAATGCGGTACGCACAGATCAACTGGAACAAGCTGCCCATGCAAGGATGGGGCGGACTCATCACCATGATTGCCGTGGTTGTCCTGTTTGCCGTCGGCCTTCCCCGGCTATTTGTCCAGTGGCTGCCGATTATGGCCCTCGGCGTCCTGGGGGGGCTGGCAGCTTACTGGTGGCGCAATCGCTAGCCACCCCGGACCAAATTTATGAAACTCGCGCTCATCGGCACGCACGGCGTAGGCAAGACCACGCTGGCCTTCGACGTCTGCGCGCTACTGAAGAAATCCGGCCTCAACGTCGAGCTGGTCACCGAGGTCGCGCGCCGCTGCCCTTTCCCCATCAACGAGACCACTACGCTCGAAGCCCAGCTCTGGATCCTGCACACGCAAATCGCCGACGAGTTGGCCGCCGCCCAGCGCGCCCCGCACGTTCTCTGCGACCGCTCCGTGCTCGACAACTACTGCTACCTGGTGAACAAGTGCGGCCGGCAGGCGCCGCTCGAACCCTGGCTCCAGCACTGGCTCGAAACCTACAACCTCCTGGTCGGGGTTCCGCTGGTGCGCGAGTCCATTTACTCGGAAGAATTCCGCCAGCCGCCGCTCGCCGACGGCCTGCGGGCCACCGACCGCGCCTTCCAGCAGCGCATCGACGCTCTGCTCAAAGAGCTGCTCACCGAGCCGCCCTTCGACGCTTTTGGCGAGCGCGTTCTGTGGCTCGACGGCATCCGCCAGCCGCAGTGGGCCGACAGCGTCTTCACCGCCATCCACTCCCCCGCAGCCAATAACGCGCCCGCCCCCAACCGCACCCGCGCCACCCGCTAGAGATCGGAAGGGCACGACTTCTCGGAGCGAAGTCGGAGCGCAGCGCAGACCCGCGCTTCTTGCGGGGCGGAGACCCTGTCGGAGCAAAGCGTAGACCCCGCGCTTCTTGCGGGACGCCCTTCCTTGCTGCCTGCCCCGTCCGGCAGGCGGGGCCGCAGGCCGTTGCTTGTCCTGAGCTTGCCGAAGGACGGAGCCCGTAGGGGCAGATGGCAGCTTTGTGGGTCGCGCCTTTAGGCGCGACATCACCCCTTGGCAAGCACGGGGGCTTTAGCCCCTGAAGTCCTGGCAGCCGGCTGGCATCGCGCGCAGAAGTGCGCGCTGCGCCCCGCCAGCACAACGCGTTCAATCGAACCGCCGCAGCGCGGGCAAGGCTCGCCTTGGCGGTCATACACGCGCAAGAAGTTCTGATAGTCGCCGGGGCGCCCGTCGGCGGTGCGGTAGTCGCGAACAGTGGTGCCTTGCGCGGCGATGGCTTCGCGTAAAACGTATTGCAACGCATTATAAAGGCGTCTCAACTCTGCGCGATTCAGCGTCCCGGACGGCCGCGCCGGATGGATGCCGGCCACGAACAGCGCTTCGCTGCTGTAGATGTTGCCCAGGCCGCGCAAGCGGTTTTGATTGAGCAGCAAACTCTTCACCGGCGCCCGCCGCCCGGCAAAGAGCCCGCAAAAGCGCGCAAAGGAAATCCGCAACGGCTCCGGCCCCAGCGCCGCGAAGTACTCCTCCAGCTCGCCGGCCCTGAGCGTCAGCATCTTGCCGAAGCGCCGCGGGTCGCGGTAGCGAAGCTGCGCGCCCCCCGAGAGCCACGCCACCACGTGCGTGTGCTTTTCGCGCGGGGCTTCGGGCGAGCAAGCGTAGAGCTGCCCGGTCATTCCCAGGTGGACGATCCAATAGCCGGCCTCGGCGCGGTTTCCTTTCGCCCGCAGCTCCACCAGAATGTACTTCCCCCGGCGGCTGAGCCGCGTGAGCCGCGCGCCGGTGAGGGCGCGGCGAAAACCCGCCAGGCTCCCCCGCACCACCAGCGGCTGAAGAATCTCGATCCGCTCGATGCGCCGCCCCCCGAGCCGCGGGCGCAGCCCTCGCACCACGGTTTCGACTTCCGGCAGCTCCGGCATCGCGCTTTCCTAGGAAGGTCTCCATTATCGCACCTTGCCCTGCGCGAAGGCAGCGGGTATGCTTTTGCATTGATGGCGACCGAAACCCTCCCGCTTGTCCGCCAGCACCCCGACGGCATCCCTCTCACCAACGCCCAAGGAGAAGCGCGCGGCTACGTTGACCCCGAACAGGCCGATGGCCGCTACCGGCTCGAAGACCTGTGGGTGATGCAAGGCTCCATTTGCGACCTGAAATGCACTCATTGCTATACAGCCTCCTCCCCGACCAATAACCGCTTGGAGCAAATCAGCTTCGAGGAGTTGCGGCCGCATCTCGATGAGGCAGCGCGCTTCGGGGTGGAGAAGATTTACTTCACCGGCGGCGAGGTTTTCGTCAACGAGGCCGTGCTGCGCCGCCGGGCATCAGTCAATGAAGAGTTCCTCGCCAGCCTCGCCTACGCGCTCGAGCAGGCCCCGGTCGAAATTCTGACCAACGGCCGGCGCTACATCCGCCCCCACTTCGAAGCCCTGCGCAGGCTGCGCCAGCGCCACGGCGACCGTCTGCGCCTGCGCATCACGCTGGAAAGTCCGCGCGCCGCCGAGCACGACGCCATCCGCGGCCGGGGCACCTTCGCCCAGACCGTCGAGACCATCAACCAGCTCCAGGACATGGGCTTCGTGCCCGTGCTGACCGCCGAGCGCCCCTTCCTCTCCGAGAAAACCGAAGCCGAGATTCACTCGGCCTACCAGGCCCTGTTCCGCCGCCCCGTGGAAGTCAACCTCATCGAAAACGTGATGGAGATGGGCCATCAACTGGTGCAACTGGGCAAGCGCGGCCAGGCGCCCAGGCCCGAGGTGTTCATCACCACCAACT
>CAYTXK010000301.1:0-3050 GCA_964441645.1 uncultured Acidobacteriota bacterium | reverse complement strand
CGCTCGACCAACCCCGCTGGCGCAACTACATGCTGGGGTTGAAAGACATCGCCGCGCTCTCCGCCGACGAGCTGGCCTCCAGGCTTCGCTTCCCCGCCCCGCCGCGCCGCCTGCTCGACGTCGGCGGCGGCCACTGCTTGTACTCCATGGTGATGTGCCGCCGCTATCCCGGCCTGCATGTCACCATCGTTGACCTCGAACCAGCGGCGCGCATCGGCCAAGAGCTGGTGGCTGAAGCCGGCCTCGCCGATCGCTTCGAATTCCGCCACGGGCGCGTGACCGAAACTGACCTCGGCCAGAATCACGACGTCGCTTTCATGTTCAATCTCGTCCACCACCTCAACGAAAAAACCAACCGCGAGGCCTTCCGCCAGATTTACCACGCCCTCGCCCCGCAAGGAATGCTGGTTGTGTGGGAGGCCTTCCTGGAAGAACGCGAGCGGCAACGCAAAGACCAACTGGGCAGCCTGCTGGGGCTGTTCTTCGGCATCATCAGCCGGCAACAAACCTATGAGTTCAGCCAGGTGGCCGGCTGGGCGCGCCAGGCCGGCTTCCGCGAAATTCGCCGGCAAAAACTGCGCAGCGCTCCCTTCGCCAGCCTGCTCA
Organism: uncultured Acidobacteriota bacterium; assembly: GCA_964441645.1. GTDB lineage: Bacteria > Acidobacteriota > Terriglobia > Acidiferrales > 2-02-FULL-67-57 > CAYTXK01. Next base: position 2,444 of record CAYTXK010000301.1, on the reverse strand, counting down.
TTGCTTCGAAGTAACGCCCCTCCGGGCAAGAGTGGTAGCGCGGGTTGGCCGTAGGTCTACCCGCGGTTTTTCCGCATACAAGAGGGCAAGAGAGGTAGCGCGGGTTGGCCGTAGGCCTACCCGCGGTTTTCTCAGGGCAGCAAAGCGAACACGCGCACCGGCCCACCTGACCCGCCTTCGAGCTTGATGGGGGCCACGATGAGATAAGCGCCGCTTTCCGGCAGCGCGCTCAAGTCCGCCAGGTTCTCCAGATGATACAGGTCGGCGCCGTGCGAGAGGTGATGCACCTCAAAGGTCTTGGAAGCCCCGGTATCAACACTGAGCGTATCAATCCCCAAACCGTTTACCCCGCGCTCAATCAGCAGCTTGACCGCCTCCACCGAGAACCCGGGAAAATGCATCGCTCCCGCCTCGTCCATATTGCGGTAGCGCTTCTCGTCGGGCCAGCGCTCGGCCCAGCCGGTGCGGGCCAGCACTATCGCACCGGCCGGGATGCGCCCGTGGCGCTTCTCCCAGCCGCGCACATCGTCGGCGGAGAGCAGAGTGTCAGGGTTCTTCGCCGCCCGCGCCCGGATGTCAATCACCGCCGCCGGGCCGAACAGCCGTATGCCCGAAAGTTGGTCCACGGTGGTCCGTCCCGGGGGAAAGTGGGCCGGTGCGTCCAAATGCGTCCCAAAATGCTCCAGCATCGAGAAGCTGCGCGTAAAGTAGCCGGCCTCCTCGGGGCGCGCATTGATGCGGGCTTCGAAGGCGCGCGTGTCGCCCGGCCAGGCGGGATTTTTTTCGCTGAGGGCGTAGGTGAGGTCGACGATGCGGCTGGGGCGGCGCACCCAGTGGTTGAACGGCCCGCCGGCGGCCGCCAACAAACTCGGCCCCGCCAGAGCCACCAGCCAAAGCAGGACACCCCGGGATTTCATGGCTGCGCCTCCTCGGAGGGTTCGCGGCCCCGCGGGCCTAGTGCCGTTCCAACTATTTGTGAACTCATGAGGCATTATACTTACGTGGCGCATGCCGCGTACGGCCTAGCGGCAGCAAGTTGGAACGGTACTAGTGGAACGGCAGCGGGGGCAGGCCCGCCAGGCGAAGAATCTCGTTGAATTCGTGCTCAGTGAGAGGAGCCACCGACAGCCGCGGCCGCAGCGCTAGTTTCGTGCGCCGCAGGACGCGGTTGGCCTTCATTTCCTTGAGCGGCACCACCCGCGGCAGCCGCTCAATGGCTTTCAGGTCCACCACCAGGAAGCGATTCAAGCGCTCGTCGGGGTGGTGATAGGGATTGGAGGCGGCGGTCGCCAGGGCGTACACCGAGCGGGCGGGCGGGCCGTGGTAACACACCACCCGGTCGCCCTTGTGCACTTGCTTCAGGTAGCGTTGCGAGGCCTGCTGGCGGATGCCGTTCCAGAGCTCTTTGCCTTTGACGAAAAGCGTATCCCAGTGATAGCGGGTGGGATCGGCGACGAAAATCCAAAAGCGACTCACCCTATTCGGCTCCTGCCGGCCTCCGCTTCCCGGGCGCGGTCAACTGTTTCTCTCGCCCAAAAAATAAATGGGAGACTTTCGCCGTCTCCCCTTTCCCCTGCGAACTTGCTGCTCGGCCGCCGGGCGGCCGACGCCATCCCACTGGGCCCTCTCAGTCGTTAAACCCCACGATGATGTCGTCGCCCTCCACCTTGACTTCAAAAGTCTCCACCTTCATCTGCTCATTGAAGACCGTTTCCCCGGTGGTGACGTTGTATTGCCAGCCGTGCCAGGGGCAGGTGACGACTTCGCCTTCGAGCACGCCCTGCCCCAGCGGGCCGCCGCGATGCAGGCAGGTGTTGTCGGTGGCGTAGAATTGCCCGTTGACGTTGAAGAGCGCAATCACTTTGCCGTTGGCATGGAATTCGCGGCAGGTTCCCGGCGGCATCTCATTCATCTTGGCCACTTTGATGTAGCGGGGCATGCTCGAGTCTCCGGCGCCTCAGCGCGGCTGCTGGGTCTGCGCCACCATCACGCTGCGCTTGAAATCCTCCACCATCGCGGGCGCCAGGCGGACTTCCGTAGGGCGCTTGGCCAGGCTCATCTGGTCAATCTTGTCCTGCAATTTGAGCAGGGCATAGAAGAGATTCTCCGGGCGCGGCGGGCAGCCCACAACGTAGACGTCCACGGGCACAATCCGATCCACGCCCTGCAAGACCGAGTACACGTTGAAGGGCCCTCCCACACTCGAGCAGGCGCCCATGGAGATGCACCACTTCGGCTCCGGCATCTGGTCCCAGATGCGCTGGATGACCGGGCTCATCTTGAGGGTGACGGTGCCGGCCACGATCATCAGATCGGACTGGCGCGGGCTGGGGCGGAAGACCTCGGCGCCAAAGCGCGCGATGTCAAAGCGCGAAGTGCTGGAGGCAATCATTTCGATGGCGCAGCAGGCCAGGCCGAAGGTCAGCGGCCAGATGGCCGACTTG
>CAYTXK010000300.1:0-3056 GCA_964441645.1 uncultured Acidobacteriota bacterium | reverse complement strand
TCCTCCGCCTCGACTACGTGCGTTACGTCTCTATGGCCGACACCGAGCTGCGCGAAAACCTCACCGGGCAACTGCGCGCCAAGAAAATCCTTCCCGTTTGAAAAAAGCTCGCCGCTCCGGGGGCGTTTCTTTAGGGTTGCAATCAGGACGGGAGAAATCTAGGATTTCACTGTCCAACCAATTCCTGGGAGGCGACCATGCACACCGGGCGGTCATTCCCCTCTCGCCAGCACTGGATTAACCTTGTGCTCTTGGGGGTAGTCATAGTTCTGGCGGCCAAAGCGCAGCAGCAAGCCGCCGCGCCGGCCGCGTGGCCGGAAATCAAGGGTTATCAAGAGATGGTGATTCCTGCCGACAACCCCATGAGCCCCGCCAAGGTGGAGTTGGGCAAGCAGCTCTACTACGACGCCCGCTTGAGCGGCGACGGCTCCCGCGCCTGCTACTCGTGCCACTTGTCGGAATACGGCTTGACCGACGGCAAGCCCAAAGCCGTGGGCGCTTACAACGCCGCCCTGCCCCGCTCCAGCCCCACGCTGTGGAACATCGGCTACCACTCGGAGTTTTACTGGGACGGCCGCAGCAAGTCCCTCGAAGCCCAGGCCAAGGCGGCCTGGTCGGGCGGCAATATGGGAGCCTCGGGCAAAGACGGCCACCCCAGCGTGGACGACATCTGCAAGAAGCTGGACGAGATTGAAGGCTACCGGAAGCAGTTCCAGGAGGTTTTCGGCGCCGGCTGCACGCCCGACAACGTGGCCAAAGCGCTCGCGGCCTTTGAGCGCACCATCGTCAGCACCAGCGAAGCCTCGGCCTGGATTCGCTTCCGCGAAGGCGACACCAAAGCTTTCAGCGCCGCGGCGCGCCGCGGCTGGGCTATTTTCAGCAACAAGGACAAGGCCGGCTGCACCAACTGCCACGACGGCCTGCTGCTCACCGATCAGCAGTACCACAACGTCGGCATCGCCTGGAATCCCAAAAAAAAGGATTACGACGACCCCGGCCGCTTCAACCCCACTAAGAACGAGCGCGACAAGGGCTCCTTTAAAACCCCAACCCTGCTCGATATCGCCAAATCCGCCCCCTACTTCCACAACGGCAGCGTCGCCACCCTCGAAGAAGCGGTGGATTTCATGCTGGGCGGCGGGCGCCCTAACCCCAACTTCGATTCCGCCAACCTCACTCCCCGCAAGCTGAGCAGGAAGGAAAAAGCCGACCTGCTCGCCTTCCTGCGTGCCCTCTCCGTCAACTACACCGTGAAGGAGCCTAAGCTGCCCTGATGGACGCCCAGAAGGCTTTGCGGGAGCACTTGCTGTACTTATTCGGAGGCGGTGGCGCGCATCTCGATTTCGACAGCGTGGTCGCCGGTCTGCCGCGGCGTCTCCGCGGCAGGAAACCCAAAGGCGCGCCCCACACCCCCTGGCAACTCCTCGAGCACCTGCGCATCTGCCAGTGGGACATCCTCGACTTCTGCCGCAACCCCAAGTACAAGGAACCGCCGTTCGAAGACTACTGGCCCAAGACCGCGGCTCCGCCCAACGACGCCGCCTGGAATCGAAGTATAAAAGCGTTCCGCGCTGACCTCCGGGCGATGAAGAAACTGGTGGCCAACCCAAAGACCAATCTCTACGCGCGCATCCCCTGGGGTACAGGACAGACCATCCTACGCGAAGCGCTGCTGGTGGCCGACCACAATGCCTACCACCTCGGGCAGCTCGTTCTGGTGCGGCGGCTTCTGGGCGCCTGGAAGGCGCACTAGCCCCTCGCCGCTCGACAAATAGAAGTGAGTTGGAGTTTCTAGGCGCGGCCCGAAGTGACGGGCCGCTTGTTGCACGTCTTGGCGGGTTCCTGGCGGCGAGTATAGTTGTCGGCGGCTCCTGTGCCGGTAGCCGCGGGCTCGCGGAGAAGTGAGCGAATCTCGTAGAGCAAGCGCGCATCGTTGAGCAGGCGCGCCCCGCGCGCGTAGAGCATGCTGGTCTGCTGCTCCAGCGCCGAAACAAGCAAGCTTTGGCTCGAACTCACGACGCCGTTCGTGTTGCTGGAAACGCTTCCCGTGCTGGCTATCAGTACCAGCAAAAGCAGGCCAAGCAGAGTACGGACGCGCGCCGCGGCGCCCCTCCTCAACCGTCTCGATGGTGCTTCCCTCTCCATGTGCGTTTAGACGGCGTTAGACGGCGTTCGTTTGCCCTTTTTCCCCTCGTCCCCAGAGCCCTGTCGACTCGAACGAAACAGTTTGAAGGCAACCGGCGTTTAAGATAGAGTAGTCACTGATTCACACAGAAAACCCGGCAGTTCACGGGGCCTTTCGACCCGGGACTGTTTGAGGAGGAAAACCATGGGCGCTCCCGTAAAGCCAGCGGCGGCCGCGACCGCTACCGCCCCGGTCGCTGCCCCGGCAGCGGCCCAGCCGACCATTCCTACTTCGGGGATCATTTCGGCGATGTTGCGGGTCTCGAAGCAGGTCAGCGACCTGATTTTCTCGCCCGGGCGCCCGCCGCAAGTGGAGTTGAACGGCCAGCTGGTGCCGGTGAAGATCGAAGAACTGCAGGTTCTCACCCCGGCCGACACCGCCCGCATCGCCGCCGAGCTCATCGGCTCGAACAAGCAGGCGGTGGAAAAGCTGAGAGAGCAGGGCTCTTGCGACATCTCCTACGCCTTGCCCAAGCTCTCCCGGTTCCGCGTCAACATCTTCACGCAGCGCGGCACCTGCGCCATTGTGATGCGCGTCATTCCTACTTCTATTCCCGACTTCCGCACCTACAACCTGCCGCCGCAATTGATGGAAATCTGCGAGCTGAAAAACGGCGTGGTGCTGGTTACTGGGCCCACCGGCTCGGGCAAGTCCTCGACGCTGGCGGCCATCGTTGATCTGATCAACCAGACCAAAGCCATCCACGTGGTGACCATCGAAGACCCCATCGAGTTCCTCCATCCCCACAAGAAAGCCACCATCCACCAGCGCGAGTTGCACAGCGACTGCCCCACTTTTGCGCTCGCCCTGCGCGCCGCCCTGCGCCAGGCCCCCAAGGTGATCCTGGTGGGCGAGATGCGCGACGTGGAGA
>CAYTXK010000299.1:0-3065 GCA_964441645.1 uncultured Acidobacteriota bacterium | reverse complement strand
TGAAGGTGTGGCGTCCCTTGGCCCAGGTGATGTTGTCGCTGAACTGCCAGCGGTCCTCGATGCGGTCGATGGTGGAGAAAGGCTCGCGGCCAAAGAAGGCGAAGCCGCCGATGTTGATGGCCACCTGGTCGCCGCCGGGGAACTCGGCGAAGCCGTAGGTGAGCGCGCGGTGCGCATACTGGATGCGAAACTGGTTCACCCAGGCCGCCCCCAGGGTGCTCTGCAACTGGCTCACCACGGCATAGTCCTTGAACTCCTGGATGGAGGTGCGCGAGGCGGCGTTCTGCCCGAAGGTCTGGTTCTGCGCGTTGACCTGGATGCCGTTGATGTCGCTGGGGGTGTAGCTGAAGCGGGTGAAGAAGGAATGCTTCTGGCCGATGTTGGCGTCCACCCGCCCGGTGAAGAAATGCGTGTCCTCGGAGACTGGATAGTTGCCGATCAAGGATGACAGAGGGACGAACTGATCCAGTTGGCTCACCGGCCGGCATAGCGGCGACGGCGGTATCAGCAGCGCGCCTGGACAGGTCAGGAAACGGGGCCCGCTGAATAGGTTGGTGCCGTTCACGGCCGTGCCCGCGCCTCCGCCCGCTACAACAATCAGCGCCGCGCCGACGGTCGGCTGCAACGGCGCCGGCAGGGTACTCAGGAACTGCGCTTGTTGCGGTGTCAGTAACTGGTTGCCGAGCGCCGTCGGTACGGTGATGAATCCGAAGTTGTCCTGGCCGATGGAAGAGAAACCGGTTTCGTGGCGTTGCCGGGTCTCGAAGGAGAGGAAGAAGAAGCTCTTGTCTTTCACGATGGGCCCGCCGATGGTGGCGCCGGCCTGCACCCGCGTGAAGCCCGGGTTGGGTTCGGCCGAGAAGGGGTTGCGGGCTTGCAGCGACTTGTGACGGAGAAAACCAAACAGGTTGCCGTGGATGTCGTTGGAGCCGCTCTTGGTCACGATGTTGACCACGCCGCCCGCGGCGCGGCCGAACTCCGGCATGTAGCTGCCGGTGACGATCTGGAACTCCTGCACCGCTTCCTGGGAGACGGTGGAGCGCACGCCGTTGACGGCGTTGTCGGTGGCGTCGGCGCCGTCCACCGTAATCAGGTTCGAGCGCGCGCGCTGGCCGGCGAAGTTGATGCCCGAGGTGGGCGCGGCGCCGATGCTGGGAGCGGCGTCGCGCGCCGACATGGAATCGAGCAGCGTGAAGTTCAGGTAGTCGCGCTGGTTGATGGGGAGGTTCTGGATGAGCCGCGGGGTCACGGTGGAGGCCACGGCCGTGCGCTGTGTCTCAATCAACTGCGTGTCGGAGGTCACCACCACGGTCTCTTCGCCGCGCCGCAGTTGCAGCCCGATCTCGAGCGTGGCCCGCTGCCCGATCAGCACCTGCACGCTCGGGTTCTGCACTGTGGCGAAGCCCGAGGATTCGACCGTCAACTCATAGAAGCCCGGCGGCAGCGCCAGGAGTTGATAGGACCCTTCGGCATCGGTGGTGGTGCTGCGCGTGAAGTTGGTGGCCAGATTTCGCACCGTGACCGTTGCACCGGGCACGCGCGCTCCTTCCGGATCGCTCACCACGCCCACCAGATCGCCCGCGTTCGATTGCGACTGCCCGAAGGCCGGCGTCGGCGCCAGCAGCGACACGCAAAGGCTGAAGATGAAACACCCGACGAAGCCCGCCAGTTGACGCTTCATTCGTTTATCTCCCCACGTAGATCTCTGCTTGGTGCGCCCGCCCGCAGCCCTCTAGCTCCCGCTCGGCCCGCTGCTGTCGGCGGCGCCCTCCTGACTTTGCCGCTTGTACACCAATTGGGCAGGGGCTGCAAGAGGAATCTGACTGGAGGGGTGTTTCTCTGGGAGTCTTAGGCCTCTACCTGCACGCCCCGCCAGAAGGCCACATGGCCTTTGATCTGGGCGGCGGCGGGCTTGGGCTCGGGGTAGTACCAGGCGGCGTCGCGGTTCAGGTTGCCGTTGACTTCAACGTGGTAGTAATGCGCCAAGCCTTTCCAGGGGCACACAGTGGTCTTCTCGCTGGGCCGGAAGTATTGTCGCTGGATGGATTCGGGCGGGAAGTACTGGTTGCCTTCCACCACGACACAATCGTTGCTCTCGGCCAGCACCACGCCTTCCCATTGCGCTTTGGGCATCGCCTGCCTCCCTCTGCTCGCCTTGACTAGCGCGCCAGGAATAGAGTTTCCGCAAACGGCCACTCGGCGTCCACACACTGCGCCTCGACGCCGAATCCGGCCTCCTCGCCCATGGCGGCCACCTCGGCGGTAGTGAACTTGTAGCAGCTTTCGGTCCAGATGGTTTCACCGCGGCGGAAGCGCAGGGCCAGCTCAGCCCGGCGGATGTCCACGCTCTGCTCTTCGAGCGAGCGTAAGTGCATTTCGACACGGCGCTCTTCAACGTTCCAGCGCGCCTCATGCGTCCAGCGCGGCAGGGCGAAGTCCGCGCCCAGCTCGCGGTTCATCCGCGCCAGCAGGTTCAGGTTGAAGGCCGCCGTTACGCCCAGCGGGTCGTCGTAGGCGCGCAAGAGGGCGTCGGCCGGCTTCACCAGGTCCGTCCCCAGCAGCAGCGCGTCGCCGGGCTCCAGCATCGCTCGCAGTTGGCTCAAGAATGCCAGCGCCTCGCGGCGGTGAAAGTTACCGATAGTACTGCCGAGGAACAGGACCAGCAGGCGAGTGCCCGCGGACCGGCGCGCCGTCACCTTCTGCAAGCCCGCCACGTAACTGGCCTCGACCGGTACGATGCTCACACCCGGGAGCTGTCCCAGTTGAGCGGCGCAGTGCCGCAGCGCCGCCGGTGAAATATCGATCGGGAAGTAGCTGACCGGCTGCCGCCAGGCCAGCGCCTCCAGCACCCAGCGGGTTTTCTTGCCCGTCCCGCTGCCCAGTTCCGCCACCGCCACCGGCCCCGCCAGACGCGCCGCCAGCTCCGGCGCGTGCCGCCGCAGCAGGCGCGCATCGGCGCGCGTCAGCCCGTACTCCGGCAGCAGGGTGATGACTTCGAACAGCGCCGAGCCCACTTCGTCATAGAAATACTTTGGCGGCAACTCCTTCTGTCCGGCGCGGCCCAG
>CAYTXK010000298.1:0-3069 GCA_964441645.1 uncultured Acidobacteriota bacterium | reverse complement strand
CGGCTCGACTTCAAATTCCTGCCGGAAGAAAAATGCCTGCCCACCGACGTCGTCCCCGATCTTTCTCTTCCTCTCAACCGCCGGCCCTACGACCGCCGCATCCAAATCCCCATTCCCTTTTACGGCGCCGGGATGTCCTACGGCTCCATCAGCGAGCAGGTGATGCTGGCGCGCGCCAAAGCGGCCCAGGCCTGGAAGACCTTCACCTCCACCGGCGAAGGCGGCTATCCCGATTCCGTGGTCGCCTACAAAGAGCACGTCATCACCCAGGTCGCTACGGGAATGTTCGGCGTGCGCGAAGAAACCATCCAGTACGCGCCCATCATCGAGTTCAAGTACGCCCAGGGCGCCAAGCCCGGCCTGGGCGGCCACCTGCTCGGCGACAAAGCCACCACGGCGGTGGCGGCGATGCGGGAGTCGGTGCCCTGGATCAGCCTGTTCTCGCCCTTTCCCTTTCACAGTGTCTATTCGGTCGAAGACCACAAGAAGCACGTGGACTGGGTCAAGACCATCAACCCCGAGGCGCTGGTCTCGGTGAAGGTTTCGACACCCACCGACATAGATATGGTTGCCGTGGGCAGCTACTACGCCGGCGCCCACATCATCCACATTGACGGCAGTTATGGCGGGACAGGCGCCGCCCCGGAAATCGCCAAGAAGAACATCGCCATGCCCATCGAGCTCGCCATCCCCCGCGTGCACCGCTACCTCGGGCAAGAAGGCATTCGCGACGAAGTCGTTGTCATGGCGAGCGGCGGCATTCGCACCGCCTACGACATCGCCAAAGCCATCGCTCTGGGAGCCGACGGGGCCGTCCTGGGCACCGCAGAGCTGGTTGCTATCGGCTGCACGCGGTGCAGCAACTGCGAGCGTGGCCGTGGCTGTCCCTTTGGCCTGACCACCACCGACCCTGAGCTTTCGCAATTGGTAGACCCCGACTGGGGCGCCCAGCGCCTGGGCAACCTCTATCAGTCCTTCCAGCAGCAGCTCCAGGACATCTTGCGCCGGCTGGGACTGGCGCGCATCGGGGAGCTGCGCGGACGGACCGACTTGCTTCTATACCGTCAAACACCGTCTAACCGCATATGATCCCGCCCGAGCTCATCGAAAAAATCATCACCTCGCGAAAATCGCTGCGGCCCGCCGAGACGGGCGTGCTGCGCAAGGGCGAGGCGGAAGGCGGTTGCGGCGTCATCGGCATCGCCTGCACGGAAAAAATTGCCGCGCGCCATCTGCTTCAAGCCTTAAAGCAGATGCGCAACCGCGGCAACGGCAAGGGAGGCGGCATCGCCGCCGTGGGCCTGGTTCCCGAGGAATTGGGAGTCACCCGCGAAATTCTGGAGAACGACTACCTGCTCACCCTCGCTTATCTCGATGGGGCGGTGCAGGCCGAGGTCGAGCGCACTTCGATCGAGCCGACCTTCGAAGTCCACCACACCCGCCGCGTCCCCCACCGGGAGGATTTCAAGACGCTCGCGGGCCTCGAGGTCAAACCGCCCGAGGTCTGCCAGTACTTCGTGCGCGTCAAGCCCTCGGTGCTCGAGGCCTTCAAGGCCAAGCACGCTCCCCCCTCTGGACTCGCCGACGCTGCCGCGCTCGAAGATGAAGTGGTCTACCAGGCCAGCTATCAACTGAACCGCACCTACTACTCCTCCACCGGCGAGAAGCGCGCCTTCGTCCTCTCCCACGCCAAGAACCTGCTGGTGCTGAAGATGGTGGGCTACGGCGACGACGTGGTGCGCTACTACCAGCTGGAGGATTTTCACGCCCAGGTCTGGATCGGCCACCACCGCTATCCCACCAAAGGCCGCGTCTGGCACCCGGGCGGTGCCCATCCTTTCGTCGGTCTTAACGAGGCGCTGGTGCACAACGGCGACTTTGCCAACTACGCCTCCATCTGCGAATACCTTGCCCAGCGCAACATCTTCCCCCTCTTCCTCACCGATACCGAGGTTTCGGTGCTGGTCTTCGACCTCCTGCACCGCACCTACGGCTATCCGCTCGAGTACGTCATCGAAGCCCTGGCGCCCACCACCGAGCGCGACTTCACCCTGCTGCCCCCCGACAAGCAAGAAATCTACCGCCTGGTCCAGACCGTGCACATCCACGGCTCGCCCGATGGGCCCTGGTTTTTCCTCATCGCGCAATCGGCGCCCGCCGAGCGCGCCTACCGCCTCATCGGCATCACCGACACCAGTATGCTGCGGCCGCAGGTTTTTGCCTTGCAGCAGGGCGCGGCCTCCATCGGCTTGGCCGCCTCGGAAAAGCAGGCCATTGATGCCGCGCTGGAAAGCCTGGCGGCGGAGGATTCGCGCTTCTGGGGGCGCGCCGACCGCTACTGGAACGCCCGCGGCGGCAGCCACACCGACGGCGGCGCTTTCATTTTCACCGTGGGCGAAGAGCCCGACCCAGCCGCCGCGAGCATTTGCACCGACAAGTTCGGCCGCCCCATCACCGTGAATGCCACCCGGCCCCCCTGCGGCGGCAAGACGACGCCCACCATCATGGCTCCGCCGGCGGGAACCGCCGAGGAACAATTCACCTGGGTCAAAGAGCAGCTCCCCTGGTGGGACTACGACCAGGTGCTGGCCTTTCTCAAAGGAGAGGAGCGCGCCGCCGCAAGCGACCCCGAGCGCCCGCGCTTGCTGGAACTCTTGACGCTCCTGATGGACCGCCGCTACCCCACGGGAGGAATGCGCCGCAGCAGCTTGCTGTCGCTTTTCGACCAGAGCCTGGCGGCTGTGGTGGAGTCGATTCGCCGCTCACCCTCCGAGCGCTACGCCTTTGTAAGCGCCGAAAGTCCCGACGCTCGCCCCTCCCAGGAAGAGCAGACCGCGCTCATCGACGCCCGCGGTTTCCCCCCAGAAGGCGAGCGGTCGCTGGCGCGAAAAATCGTCGAGCTGTATCGCGGCGGCTTCCGCAAATTCCTTCTCGCCCACGTCCAGGGCCATCGCTTTATCGCTAACGGCCTGGGCCCCGGCACCCAGGGCGTCCGCCTGGACGTCTACGGCTCCTCGGGCGACTACTTGGCGTCGGGGGTGGATGGCGCGGAAATTTTCGTCCACGGCT
>CAYTXK010000297.1:0-3070 GCA_964441645.1 uncultured Acidobacteriota bacterium | reverse complement strand
CATCGGCGACGCGGTGGGGCTGGCAAAGAAGTACAAGCCCGCCGCCGTAGTGGCCATCTGGGAGACGTGCCAGTGGCTGGGCTCAAAGGGGGTCGAGAACCTGGTGGATATGAACAAGGGCGGCACGGTCAACGTGGCCAACGTGCAGGTGACCATGGTGCACGCCGGGCACAGTTGCGGCATCCTCGAGGACGGCAAAATTATTTACGCGGGGGAGCCCTGCGGCTACGTGCTGCGTTTTGCCAGCGGCTTCACGCTCTATCACGCCGGCGACACCAACGTCTTCAGCGACATGAAAATCATTGCCGAGCTGTACGAGCCCACCCTCGCCTGCCTGCCCATCGGCGACCACTACACCATGGGGCCGCGCGCCGCCGCCTACGCCGTGCGGCTGCTGGGCGTGAAGGCGGTCGTCCCCATGCACTACGGCACCTTCCCCATCCTGAGCGGCCGGCCGGAAACTCTGCGCGCCCTGACGAAAGACATCCCCGGGCTGGAAATCATTGCGCTCAAGCCGGGCGAAACCCTGGGCTAGCGCCGGACGGAGAAAACACCATGAATGGCATCACGGAAACTGGGGTCGAAAACTATTTCTACTCGCTGCTGCCGGCGCGCGACGCGGTGCTGGCCGAGATGGAAGCGGCGGCCCGGCGGCGCGACATCCCCATCGTGGGGCCGGCGGTAGGCCGGGTTCTTTATCAATACGCGCAACTCATCGGGGCCCGGCGCATTTTTGAGATGGGCTCCGCTATCGGGTATTCGACTATCTGGCTGGCGCGCGCCGCCGGTGCGGGCGCCACGGTCTACTACAGCGACGGCGACCCCAAGAATGCCCGCGAAGCGGAAGGCTACTTCGAGCGCGCCGGGGTGCGCGACCGCATCCAAGTGCTGGTCGGGGACTCGCTCCAGCTTATCCAGCAGGTGGAGGGCGAGTTCGACCTCATCTTCAACGATGTGGACAAACACCAATACCCCGAGGTGTTGCGCCTGGCCGTGCCGCGGCTACGGCGGGGCGGCCTGTTCATTACCGACAATGTCCTCTGGTCGGGACGCGTGGCGCGGGCCGTTGAGCCGGGAGACCGTAAAACGCCCGCCATTCAGGAGTTCAACCGCCGGTCGTATTCCTCGCCCGAGCTTTTTGTGACTCTGCTTCCGCTGCGCGACGGCCTTGCCGTCTGTCACAAGATGTAGGAATGGGCGGGCGCCTCGGAAAAGCAGATCCCTCGCTCCGCTCGGGATGACGTGTTCCACGTCACTTGTGGCCCTGGGATTCGAGCCAGCGCTCGGCGTCCATGGCGGCCTGGCAGCCAGCGCCGGCGGCGGTGACGGCCTGGCGATAGACGTGGTCGTGGACGTCACCGGCGGCGAAGACGCCTTCCACGCTGGTCTTCGAGCCGTTGCGAACCACGATGTAGCCCTTGTCCATTTCCAACTGGCCTTCGAAAACCCTGGTGTTGGGTTCGTGGCCGATGGCGATGAAGACACCGTCAATGGCGCGGGTTTCTTCGGCGCCGGTCTTGAGGTTCTTCAAGCGCACCGCTGTGACTTGGTTCTTGGCCGCGTCCAAGATGTCAGCAAGGGTGGTATCCCAGAGGAACTCGATTTTGGGGTTCTCGCGGGCACGCTCGGCCATGATTTTCGAAGCGCGAAGCTGGTCGCGCCGGTGGACGACCGTCACGCGGTTAGCAAACTTGGTGAGGAAGAGCGCTTCTTCCATGGCGGTGTCGCCGCCGCCGACGACGATGATTTCTTTGCCACGGAAGAAGTAGCCGTCGCAGGTGGCGCAAGTGGAGACGCCGCGTCCGATGAGTTTCTTCTCCGATTCCAGCCCCAGGAGCTTGGCCGAGGCCCCTGAAGCGATAATCAGCGCCTCGGTCTCGTAGGTGCTTTCGCCCGTTTTGAGGGTAAAGGGCCGCCGGCTCAGGTCTGCCTGGCGGACGGTTTCGAGCTTGTAGGTGGCGCCGAAGCGCTGCGCCTGTTTTTTCATCAGCTCCACCAGTTCTGGCCCCTGGACGCCCTCGGGGAAGCCGGGGTAGTTCTCGACCGCTGTGGTTAGCGAAAGCTGGCCTCCGGGCTCGTGGCCTTCGAGAACCAGCGGGGCGAGGTTGGCGGCGGTAGAGCCGGCGCAGCCGGAGCCGAGGATGATGATTTTGTGCGCCATCAGCAGTCCTTCCTCCCAGCGAGAATGGGCACGCGCAAACGAATCGTGTATTCTAGTGCCGTTCCAGCTATGTGCGCCGAGCTATTTTTCATGAACAATACCTTCAGCTCAGCTTGGTCGCAAATCCTCACCGGCGAAACAAGGTGGAACGGCACTCGCGCAGCCGCCTCGCCTCAAGGATTGGATGAAGCAGGCCGGGCGCGGTTGCAGTTCCAATCGGAAAGGAGAAGCGATGGCCGCGCGTGAACCCGGTGTGTACGCCACCTTCGAGACTTCGGAGGGGCGCATCGTCTGCCGCCTCTTTGAGGACAAGGCCCCGAAGACGGTGCAGAATTTCATCGAGCTGGCCGAAGGCACGCGGGAGTTTTCGGATGCGCGCTCGGGCCAGCGGGTCAAGCGGCGCTTCTACGACGGGCTGGCATTCCACCGCGTGATTCCGAAGTTCATGATTCAGGGTGGCTGCCCGCGCGGGGATGGGACGGGCGGGCCGGGCTATCAGTTCGCGGACGAATTTCACACCCAGTTGAGACACGACGGACCGGGAATGCTCTCCATGGCCAACTCCGGCCCCGGCACCAACGGCAGCCAATTTTTTATCACGGTGGCGGCCACGCCCTGGCTCGATAACCACCACACCATTTTTGGTCGGGTGGTCGAGGGGCAGGAGGTGGCGACGCGGATTTCCGAGTTGCCCAGGGATGCGAGCGATCGCCCGCGCAAGCCGGTCATCCTCGAACGGGCGGTGATTGAGCGGGTTAGCGCGCCGGGTTAGTGGTGATGGAAGGAATGGGCGCGGCCGAGAAGCTCGCTTACGGGGATCACTAGCGCCCCGCCTTCGATGCGGGCGGCCAGCAGGGGAGGGTTGCAGCCGCCGGGGGTGTCGAGAAACGCCACGGGGATAGCGGCAGC
>CAYTXK010000296.1:0-3075 GCA_964441645.1 uncultured Acidobacteriota bacterium | reverse complement strand
ACGGAACCGAAGTCATCTTCGCCGCCGTCTGTTCAGCGCCCAGATCGGGCGCTTGGCTAGCGAGAGAGGTGGGGGGAAGGTTGATGCGCGCCTTCTCCAACGTTTGGTCGTTTTCGCGGCGGGGCGATGCCGTGGTCATCGCGGGAGTAGCAAGGAGTGAGGTGCCGGAAGAGGCAGTGGTTTCGCGCGACGCCGTCAGCGCGGGCGCCTCCGGCAGCACGCTCATGGATTCGCTCGAGTGGCGCGGGTTGATGCGAGCTTCGATCCGCGCTTGATGTTGGGCGCGGTAGTAGCGCGCCACTTCTCCCAGCGAGAGGCCGGGCGGCGTCCCCAACACGCCCAGCGCGCCGGCAGGCTCGAGCGGACTGAAGGGCACAGCGAGGCTCGGGGCCTGGGGGAGCGCCGCGGCCGGCCGCGCCGGAGTCACGACGGCGGTCTCCGTCGGGTCGGCGCCTCTGGCCTCGAGAGCCTTCCGTTCTTCGGCGGTGAGAACTTGCGGCCGAGACAAATCTTCATTGGTCATGACGCGGGCATGGCGCTGCAGGTTCTTGCGCCGCTCGCGTTCCTGGCGCGCCACCTCGCCCAGACTCTGGGAAAAACTGGACAGCACACCGAACAAAAATGCGCCGGCCAGCACAATCGACAACAGCTTGGTTTTAGGAGGTTTCAGCATGGTCTCCGCCCCCAGAAATAAGGCAGCCCAACTCCGCGGTAGGCGCACTCTAGCCCAACCGGCAGGCGAAGGCAAGGCCAAAAAGGCCTGGGTGAAAGGAACTTCCCGCTGGCGGCGCCCCGGCGGCTAGGACACCGGCTCTGAAGGGCGGATGCGGTAGTAGATGATGCCTTCGGCAGTACCGGAGTCGTCATAGAGGAAGGAGAGCGAGAGGCGGGCGAGAATTTCTTCCCCCGACTTCTTCTTGAGGCGAAGGTCGAATTCCTGATTTCCCTTCTCGCGCAGAGACGCAAGCAAGGTTTGCTGGAAGAAATCGGGTCGTCCCTGGGTGGAGATGAAAGGAAGATATTTGCCCATCACTTCCTCGGCCGTGCCGCCAAAGAAAAGCTCCGCCCCGAGGTTCCAACTGGTCACACAGCCACTGAGGTCGGTGGATACCAGCGGCTCCCGAAGCTGGGTTACGAGCTGGGCTTGCTGCCGGAAGCCCTCCTCGGCGAGGCGGCGCACGAGTACTTCGGTTTTCAGTTTTTGCATGGCCGCTTCCGTCTCCTGCGCGTGCCCTTGAGCCACCTGGGCGAAGTACAGAACCGCGGGCAGCACCAGGGCCATCAGCAGGCCGCTGGCCAGCACAACCGCGGGAAGGTAAACGCCCCGGTCAGCCGCGGGGCTCGCCTCCGGCCAGACCGCGATGCGCCACGCCGCTCCGTAGGAGCGCAAGTCTGTTTCCTGCCGCGGCGGCCCCTCTGGCTGTCCCTCCCCCTTGGCGCGACGATAGATTTCCTCCTGGCCATCAAAAATAGCGAGGTCGTACCCGGGCACGACGTTCTCGCGCAGGGTATCGGCAAGAAGCTCCTGAACGCTAAAGAGACCGACAATGACTCCGTCAAATCCCCGCTGGCTGGCGACGGCCACGCAGCCCAAGAACCCCTTGCCGCCCTGGGTCATGTTGAAGGTTGGGGTGGCCAAGGGCTGAGCCTGCTCTTTGGCAGCCGCGTACGCTTCGCGGTAGCGTGGTTCTACCTCCTGCCTCCAATCGATTCCGGAATCTGCCTCCTGCTTGGAGACAAACCAGCGGAGTTCCCCCGACGGATCGACCCAGCCGATGCCTTTCAGCCCGGGATAGGCGCGAAGATAGAGATAGGCGTCGGTTTCCCACTCCTGCTGGGTGGGGGTTCCGACAACTTCCCAGCGCCAGCCGATGCGAACCAGAGCCAACATTCGAGAGTTGATCTGGGCGGCGATCTCATTGGTTGCGCTGGCCGACGCCAGAGTCGCTTCCCGTTGGCTTTCGGCTAGTTGGTCGGCTTTCAGGGCTCGCCATAGCAGGAAAGAAAGCAGGGCCACAACCAGGCTCACGACCACCGGAATCCACAGGACGGAGCGGGGCCTCGGGAAAAACTGTCGAAGGCGGGGGAACCACTTCATAGGCAATGCGGGCAGCACCGGGCCACGCCCGGCAGCGACACTGAGTCCGGAACCTGCTGCCCCTACCTCCGAATCCTCTTGCTCACTACCTCATGGTGAGGCGCTAGCTTAGCCGTGGTTCTGGGTAAAGACAAGTAGCGGTTATGGTGGACTGGGCCGCATGGAGAAAAAGGTGGTGGACGCGGCGGGATTCGAACCCGCGACCCCCTGGTTGCAAACCAGATGCTCTCCCGCTGAGCTACGCGCCCATGGTGGGCGTAGGTGGATTCGAACCACCGACCTCTCGTACGGGCGCTCTAACCAACTGAGCTCCGCACCAGTCGGTGCTTTTCCACTCCGCCCTCCACCGTTTTGAAGTACCGTTCTCGACGAACTGCCTCCGCGCGAGTCGTGAAATGCTCCACATACAAAAGACTTAGCGGGCGACGTTGTCGGGTCGCCGGGACCCTTCCTTCATGATGCTCTCGCAACCGCCTGTTCAGATCGCCGGTTGAGCCCGTATATGTTTTTCTATCCCTCGCGCTTTCCAGAACGTACACCCAAAAGGGCATCGGCTGCTTTGGTGGGCGTAGGTGGATTCGAACCACCGACCTCACCCTTATCAGGGGTGCGCTCTAACCAACTGAGCTATACGCCCACGGCTTTCATTCTGCTCGACTTAATCGCAAATTCCAAGTCCCCGGTTTTTGGCCTCGGGGACCGATTAGGGACCGGTTGGCGGGCCCCTGCCGGCCCGTCGAGCAGCCTCACCGCCGCCATTTTATCATCGGCCAGCGCGTGTGCATAGCGGGCCGTCATGGTAATGCTCGCGTGCCCGAGCAGGTGCTGCACAGTGATTAGATCCGCGCCGGCGTGTACCAGTCTTGGAACAGAGTGGCGCTACTCAGCTTCCAAGGCTTTCCGGATTTTCTGCTCGAGCGCGGCGCGCGAGAAAGGTTTCTCGAGCAGGATAGCGCCAGGCTGCAAAATACCTTGAT
>CAYTXK010000295.1:0-3083 GCA_964441645.1 uncultured Acidobacteriota bacterium | reverse complement strand
GAGTGGGCATATACGGCAGCGGGCGGTTGTCAATAACGGCGCGGGGGTTCTCGACGAAGAGCGCGCGGGCCACGTCCTCGCCGGCGAGCGCGGCCACGGCTTCGCGCGCAGGAGAAAGCCGCGGCGGGCGGTCGCGAGTGTCGTGGGCGTCGGAGGCGACGATGTGCACCAGGCGGTGCGCCAGCAGCTCCTCGGCGAACGCCTGCGCGCGGCGGCCGAAGCGCCCGGTGAACGACGCCGCCGTCACTTGCACCGGGCATTCCATTTCCACCAGCCGGGCGAGAAATATCAGCCCGCGCTCGTGGAGCAGCGGGTTGCGCTCGGGATGGGTGATGATGGGATGAATCCCGTGCAAGCGCAGCCTGTGGAGAAGTTCGGGCGTGTTGGGCGCCAGCGCGTAGTCGGAGAACTCGGCCAGCAGGTAGTCGCCCTGGTTGATGGTGTAGGGCGATTTGTCAGCGAGCGCTTGTTGGATGTTTTCGTAGCTGAGGTGGAAGTCGCAGCCGCTCAGCAGGCGGATGCGGTTGCCGACGCGGGCCTGGAGCTCGGCGAGGAGGGCGCGGTTGCGCTCAAGAGAAAATTTGTACTTCGCGTTGCAGTGCGGCGTGCCCACCAGGTGCGTAGTGCCGTCGGCGGCGGCCATTTCGATCATGGCCAGGGAGTCCTCGGCGGTCCTGGCGCCGTCGTCGAGCCCGGGAAGAAAATGGGAGTGGATGTCGACCATGGCGACGCGCGCGGGGCGCGCGCAGAAACTTTGGCCTACTCGACGCCGAAGGTCAAAGTGGAGAACCAGCTTTGCCAGTTGGCGTCTTCAAATTCGGTCGAGGGCACCATGTGCAGCGCGCGCACGAACCACGGCCCCGCCCGGTCGAGCCGAACGACAGCGCGGCCGTCGGCATCGGTCCGTTGCCGGTAGGGGAAATGATGGCCGTGCGTTCCCGTAGTGCCAGCCCCTACCCAGACATCAGCCAGCGGCCGGCCCTCGAACAGAACCTGCACGACCAGCGTGTCGCCCGCCCGAAGGCCGCAGGGATTAGTCAAAGGGACAATCTCGAGACGCAGTCCGAGGGCCTGGCGGAAACGGCGCTCTCCGGCCGGCTCGCCTTCGGCGCATAGCGCCAGCTTGGTCACTTTGCTGTAGCGCTCGCGTCCCGTGGTGAAGCTTTCCGCACGCGCAGCCCGTGCGGCTACAATGGTCTCCAAACCTTCCTCGCTGATGTAGGTGTTGAAGTCTTTTTCCTCTAGCACGATCAGCCGAGGCTTGGTGACGGCCGCGACCAACGTCAAGCCCGGGCCCGGCGTGATGTCGGCCACGAGAGACTTTTCTTCCACGCGGTAGCCCGTCACCTCGGCCCGTCCGCCGGCCGTGACGGCTTCGAAGCGCTCCACGCGGTCGGGCGTGGGCGCCCCGTCGCTGGTGGGGAAATCTTCACTGGTGTTCAGAGCCACCTTGACCGGCTGGCCGGCCGTCACGCGGAAAGCCGCCGGCACCAGCCAGGTGTCGTGCGCCGCCGCCCCGGCGGCAACCACCAGCGCCAGGCCCAATAGAAAAACCCTTCTTCTCATGCTCTTCATCCTCCTCAAGGGGAACAACAAAAAGCCGGGCCAGCGCGCGGGCTGACCCGGCAAGATCGGCTCCAAAACTTCGTCCTAGCGCAGCGCGGCGGCCGACTCCACGCCATAGAAGTTGTACCAGGGCTTGGCCACCTTGAGGCGAGCGTTCACGGCCTGGATGTTTTTTACCCCCTGGTCAGCCAGCCAATCCTCGAGCGCTTGGGCGCCGCCTTTGGCGTAAACGGGGACGCCCTCCTGCCAGGTGGCACGCCCGCACAGGACGCCGCACCAGTTCACGCCACATTCGGCGGCGAACTCCAGCGTTTCGGTGAACACCTCGTTGCTGACTCCGGCGCTCAGGTAGATGAACGGCTTGCGGGCCACGCCGGCGGCGCGTTGAAACGCCGCTTTGGCCTCGGCCTTCGTCCACACTTTCGGGCCCTTGAAGCCGCCGGTGCCCTCGACGTATTTCATATTCACCGGGACTTCCACCTTCAACACGTCCACGCCGTAGCGGTCTTTGCTGAACTCCTCCATCGAGCGCGTCACCACGTCGGGCTTCTTCTTGGCAAACTCCGGGCTTTTCTCGTCCACCCCTTCCTCGTAGCCGATGAACTCGAGGAAGAAGGGGACGTCGAGCGCGGTGCACTCCGCCCCGATGCGCTCGATGAAAGCGTGCTTCTCCTCGTTCACTTGGGGCGGGTCGAAAGGCGTGTAGTAAATGAGCACCTTGATGGCAGTAGCGCCGGCTTCGACCAGGCGCCGCACCGACCAGTCGGGCAGCAGGTCGGGGCGCCGGCCGGGGCGCGTGTTGTCGTAGCCGCTCGCCTCGTAGGCCAGCAGCACGCCCGTGCCCCGGGCCACCTGCTTGAGGGCCGGCAGTGAGTACTCGGGGTCGAGCAGAATGGCGCTGGCGTGCGGCGTCAGAACTTTGGTCACCACGGCTTTGAATTCCGTCATGTCCTCGGCCCTGACCTGATTCTTGTCCACACCACGCCCCTGGGCGATGGCCTTTTGCAGCGAGCCGCGCTGATCCATGGCCGCCGCGGCGATGACGCCCTCTTTGTTCGATACCCCTTCGAGTCCCCTGCGCTTGCCGTCAGTAATTCGCATGGCTTTCCTCTCTTTTGGCGTGTTAGAGAAACTGCCTCCTGCCGAAACTTCACTCCCCGGGAAGTCCGGCTATTCTAGCACGAATCCGTGGTCAAACCAGCCGAGAGAGATTCAATCGGCCAGCTCGGGATAAAGCTTCTTCTCGCACTCGGGACAGATGCTATGGCTGAAAGCCGCCTCGGAATGACCCCGGATGAAGGTTCTCGATTTGATTCCAGTAGCCCTTGTCGTCGCGCACTTTTTTGCACGACATGCAGATGGGCAGCAACCCGCGCAAGGTTTTGACGTTGCCCAGGGCTTCTTGGAGCTCCCCGATCAGCTTTTCGCGCTCGGATTCGGCGCGCCGGCGGCCGCTCAACAGGTAGACCACAATCAGGAAGAACGCCAAACGCATGGCCGCGCGCCAGTACGGCAGG
>CAYTXK010000294.1:0-3090 GCA_964441645.1 uncultured Acidobacteriota bacterium | reverse complement strand
TCGGCGAGATTTTCGCTCGTCAACGGCACGCAACCTTCGCTGGCCCTCGGCCTGCTGGCACTGCTCGAAGGCGAAAATCTCGCCGACACCGCCGACGTGGCCGCCGCGCTCTCGCTTGATGCCCTGCGCGGCACGCCGGTGGCTTTCGACGAACGCATCCAGCGGCTGCGGCCTTTCCCCGGGCAGCTTCTAACCGCCGCTAATCTGCGCCGGCTGAACGACGGCAGCGAAATTCGCCAGTCGCACCTCACCTGCGAGCGCGTGCAGGACGCCTACAGCCTGCGCTGCACCCCGCAAGTGCACGGCGCCGTCCGCGACGCCTTGAGCTACGTGCGCGGCATCTTCGAAATCGAACTCAATAGCGGCACCGACAACCCGCTGGTGTTTTCCGACGCAGGTCAGATTCTTTCCGGCGGCAATTTTCACGGGCAGCCCCTCGCCCTGGCGCTCGATGTTATGGGAGTGGCGCTGGCCCAGCTGGGAAACATCAGCGAGCGCCGCAGCGAGCGCCTGGTGAATCCCGCCTACAGTGACCTGCCTGCTTTTCTCACGCGTAAGCCCGGCCTCAACTCCGGCCTGATGATGGCGCAGGTCACCGCCGCCGCGCTGGCTTCCGAGAACAAGGGCCTGGCCCACCCGGCGTCCGTCGATTCCATTCCCACCAGCGGCAACGAGGATTTTGTTTCGATGAGCATGGGCGCCGCGCTCAAGACCCGCCAGTTGGTGGACAACGTGAAAACCATTGTGGCGGTGGAGTTACTGTGCGCCTGCCAGGGGATTGATTTACTGGCCCCGCTCAAGACGGGCACGCTCGCCGCGCAGGCGCTGGCCGCTGTCCGCCGCGTTGTGCCCACGCTCGAGCAAGACCGCCCGCTCAGCCCCGACCTCGAAGCCCTCCGCCAGCTCATTTCGCAGCGTACTCTCCAAGGTATCCTTGCAGGATAACTTGGTGCTTACACGTGATTTCCTGAGAAAACAAGCCGCTCGGCCCTGGCAAGGCCGGAGTTCAACAGCTTGAAGTTTCCCGTTCCATCATCGTCTACGAGGGTGGCGATTCGTGTGAGGGCCACATTGGCGGCGTTCTCGGAAAACCGGGCGCCTGTGGGTCGTGGAGCGTGTCGCATGATTGTCCGCTTTAAGTCCGACTTAGTCACGCGTGCAGGATAGCTACGCCAGAGCGTCACCAAAGCCACGTCCAGCGCGCTTTTCTGCTCCCTCTCAAAATACACTCGACCATCGATCTCCTCAACTATGCGGTATTTCTTTTCCGTCAAGCCTTCTACAATCTCCCTAGCCCGGCTCGGCACCAATCTCCCCCGCTGGGAGAATCTAATCATCTCAGCGAGCACCCATGAACACGTTTCCATAGCTATCCTCGCGTCCATCTCGTTGGCGTCAATATCGGCGTCATGCCTGCCACCTCGATTGCTCGCCAAGTCATACGCAAACGTGCATGCCCGGGGGATAAGCAGCCTAATACTGTCCTGGACATGATTTGGGTCCAGTTGAGCCAATTCGCTGATTATTTTGCTCACCGTGAATTTTCGGGCCGGTGGGAGCTGCTTACCTGCGTGAACGTACAAAGCCTTCAGCGTAGCCTCGATGAACTTGCCTGCTTTGCCTAGACAGTTCTCAAAGTCACCAACTCGGAACCGCTCCGCCATTGTGTAGTAGTGTTGCAGCGCCGCCTTAACGTGGTTCCTTGGGCCCCGGCAAAACGGCTGGAGGAGGGATTCGATTGTCTGCAAGGAGGTCACTTATTAGCTTCCCCTCTTTCAAAAATATTTCTCCACTCGGCGCGTAAGACATAGACCCCAGCCTTGGGATTGTCCACCCAGCCATATTCCTTGGCTTTGTTGGGGTACTTATGGTTGAAAGGGCCCCCAAGCAACGCTTTCATTTTGTTCCAGAGTTTCTCGACTTGCCCGAGTCGTGCCTGTTTGTCTTGGTCACCCCTAGCCAAATACGCAATAAGAAGTGCGAACTTCTTCGGACCACTCAGGCCGGTTGCATGCTTCTTTGCAAATGCCCGCTCATTCATGTCGAAATTCAGGGGGACAGGTGTCAGGGCGCTGCGTGCGGGAGTCCCGGGGGACAACCGTCTCTGACCGACCCGAACCAAGTTTAGCTCGCCCTCGTACTGGTTCCCCATCTCATCTACGATGACCACTTTGGCTCTCAATATGGCTCCTCTAACGTCGGACATACTCGAAGACCTTGCCTTTCCCGTCTGCTGCGATTCGCTTGAGCAGTTTCTTCCTCGCGAGGCGCAAGAGACTCATGCGTACGTCCGCCGCGTTGTGGTGATATCCCTTCACTCGAAGCTCCTCTTGGACCCGCCGTCCCTGCGTCCCAGCGAGGCTTACGCCGCCTGACTCGGCGGTCCGCTCCGCCCTGCGGCGCCGACCTGTGTGGGAGGCCAGTGCCCTAGGGCTTTGAGGACTTCGCGCAGGTAGCCCCAAGAGATAGGACAAGAGTGCAGCGCCCATCGAGGCCCTCATTGCAGTTTCCTTAATCTCGGAGAGAGCCCCCTCAATCTTTGGGGCCCATTGTTGCGCCTCTGTGATTGCTTTCCTGATCGTCTCGCTGGCAAACTTCTCATCCTGTTTCATCTTTTCGACTCCTTTGCGAACCGTCGGAGACGAGTGTAGCGTTCTCGTTCTGCTAAGTCAAGGCTAAAGTGAGGCTGGCTGCCGACCAGCCACGATTGGCTTCAACCGCCTGTCAAGAACCTCCAGACCGGTCTGGGTCACCAGCCACGCCTTCTTGCCACCCTTCTTCTCGGGGTGTTCCGCCAGGTGGCCCTTCCGCACGTTCTTGTTGACGGAGTCATTAATGTTTTTCGGCAGTCGCTGCCTGGCCTGAAGCAGGCAGCGCCGAACGTCATCCACGTTGAAGCGTTCAAGCTTCTGGAACCTATCCAAGAAATAGCCAGCCGTAAGAACCTTCTCTACATCGGTTTTGGGCTTCACTAGGGCAAAGACCTCGGCCACTGTCAGAGCGGGTTGTTTGCGTATGTGACCAGCAAGCGGTACGTCCGAGACTGACCCCCCCCTCGTGCCGCCCTCTGAACCTCGAAGAAGGGAAGCA
>CAYTXK010000293.1:2735-3098 GCA_964441645.1 uncultured Acidobacteriota bacterium | reverse complement strand
GAAAATCCTCGGCGGCGTAGGTGCCGGCCGGGATGGTGGCGAGCGTGGCGCGCATCATGCGCTCGGAGTAGTCAAGCAGATGGCGCATGTACGCGCGCACTTCCGCGGGGCCGTAGCGCGCCACCATTTCTTCGAGGCGGCGGGCGCCCAGCCGGCAGGCGGCCACCTGCGCCGTCAGGTCGCCTTCGCGCTCGACGGGTGTCCGTACATTGGCCAAGATGAACCGAAGTAGATCGCTGCGCAGCCGCGTACGCTCAGAAATCTTTAGAGGGGGGATGCGCAGGCCTTCCTGGTAGATGTCGCGGGCCAGGCCCATGGAGCCGGGCTGGGCGCCGCCCACGTCGGCGTGGTGGGCGCGGCTGG
>CAYTXK010000293.1:0-2725 GCA_964441645.1 uncultured Acidobacteriota bacterium | reverse complement strand
TGCGCCCGCGGCCGACGAAAACCGGCATTACCAGGGTGATGTCGGGGAGGTGGGTACCACCGGCGAAGGGGTCGTTGAGGATGGCGATGTCGCCGGGGCCGAGGTCGAGCGCAGCGATGGCGGCGGCCACCGACATGGGCATCGAGCCCAGATGCACAGGCATGTGGTCGCCCATGGCGATGACGGCGGCGTCGGCATCGAAAACGGCGCAGGAGTAGTCGCGGCGCTCCTTGATGTTGGGCGAGAAGGCGGTGCGGCGCAGCGCCGCGCCCATTTCTTCCGCCACGGCGTGGAAGAGGTTCTTAAAAATCTCCAGTTTGACCGGGTCACTCATCGGCTCAGGGCCGCTCCAGGATGAGATTTTCGTACGCGTCCACGCGGGCGCGCCAGCCGGGCGGCACAACGGTGGTGGCGCTGTACTCGGCGATTACCGCAGGGCCGGAAATTCTGTTTCCCGGCCGCAAGGACTCGCGGACAAAGAAGTCGGTCGGCAAGCGTCGCCCGCCTCCGCCGCGGCTACGGCGGGCAGGCCCGTCGAAATAGGCCGAGGCGCGCTTGAAACAAGCGGCGGCAGGCGGCCGCGGGCCGGTCAGGGGGCTGGGGCGCAGCCGAGGTTTTTCCGTCACCCCCAGGGCCCGCAGTCGAATGTTGACGATTTCAATTGCGCGCGTGGAGTCGGCGTAGCCGTAGCGGCGCTCGTGGGCACGGTGGAAAGCCGCCGGGAAGTTTCGCGTGTAGGGGAGAGTAAGCTCGTAGGCTTGGCCGCGGTAGCGGAGGTCGAGCTGGCGAGCGAGGCGCTGCGCTCGGGGCGCAAATCCTTCGCGGCGCAGGTCGCGCCGTGCCACGGCCTCCAGCCGCCGGAATTCGCGGTCCAGCTTTTTCTCCAACTCGCCCAGCGCAGTGGGAACGGGCAGCAGTAGGGTGCGCGAGTAGTCTTTGAGGACGTCCGAGCACAGGATGCCGAGCGCGGAGAGCGCCCCGGGAAACTTGGGCACCATCACGCGCCGGATTCCGAGGGCCTCGGCGAGGTCGCAGGCGTGCAAGCCGCCGGCCCCGCCAAAGGCCACCAGCACGAAGTCGCGCGGGTCGTGCCCGCGCTCGACCGAGATGACGCGGATGGCGCGCTCCATGGTGGCGTTGGCGACGCGCACGATGCCCGCGGCCAACTGTTCGAGGCTAGCCAAGCCGCGCGCGCCACGCAGAAACGCGCGCATAAAGCGCCGCGCCCGCGCCTCGTCCAGCCGCCACTCGCCGCCGAGAAACCGCTCGGGGTCGAGCCGGCCCAGAATCAGGTGCGCATCGGTGACGGTCGGCTGGCGCCCGCGGCCGTAGCAGATGGGACCGGGGTCGGCGCCGGCGGATTGCGGGCCCACACGCAGGGCGCCGCCACGGTCGAACCAAGCCAGCGAGCCGCCGCCCGCGCCCACGGTGTGGATGTCGAGCATGGGGACGGCGACGGGAACGCCGCCCACCTGGGCTTCGTTGGTGAGCGACAATTCACCGGAGAGGAGCGCCACGTCGGTCGAAGTGCCGCCCATATCGAAGCTGATGACGCGTTCGAGGCCCGCCAGCCGCGCCAGCGTGCGCGCGCCCACCACGCCGCCCGCCGGGCCCGAGAGCAGCGTGCGCACCGGCTGCGCGGCCGCGACGCGGGCCGAAACCGTGCCGCCGCTCGACTGCATCACCCCGACTCGGCCCGTGGGGCCTACTACCTGTTCCACTTCGCCGAGGTAGCGGCTCATCAGCGGGGTCAGGTAGGCATTGAGCACCACGGTGGCCGTGCGCTCGTACTCGCGGAATTCGGGCAGGATCTCGTGAGAAATGCTGACCGCCAGACCCAGCCGCCGCAGAGCGCGGGCGACTTGCTCCTCGTGAACGGGATTGGCAAAAGAAAACAGCAGCGAGACCGCCACGGCCTGGGGGCGCGCGCGGCGGACGCCGTGGCAGAGCCGCGCCAGGTCAGAGGCGCGCAACGGAATCAGGGCTTCGCCGCGCGGCCCGATGCGCTCGCGGAGACCGAAGCGCCGCGCCGCCGGAACCAAGGCCGGAGGCCGGGTAACAAAGAAGTCGTAGAGGCGCGGCCGGGCCTGGCGTCCGATGACCAGCACGTCCTCGAAACCCTCGGTGGTGACCAGGGCGATGCGGCCGCCGCGGCGCTCGAGCAAGGCGTTGGTGCCCACGGTGGTGCCGTGCAGAAGCTCGATGGGCGCGGCGGAGGATGACGCTGCGGTCGTTCGACCTCCGCGTCGGCCTACAGCAGTGAGGTGGGGGCTTCGCCCGATTTTCTGAACGTCGGGGCTTAAGCCCCGACCCGACAAAGCGACTGCCGCGGCGATGGCGCGGGCAGGATTGGCGGGAGTGGAAAACACTTTCAGGATTTCCAGCCGCGCCCCGCGGAGATACACGCAGTCGGTAAACGTCCCCCCGGTGTCGATAGCCAGGCGCATGCAAAGCCTCAGGAGAGGCGCCATTGTAGCGGAACCGAAAGGAAAGGAAAGCCGTAGTCCTTTTTGACGGGTGGCGCTGCTTACCAATCGCCCCCCGCGACGTCCAATCCTGAACAAGAGAGCATAATCTCGTGAATCTCGAAGCCGAACAGGGAGGAATCCGATGAATGCTGCTGCGCCCTTGATGCGCCTGGAGGGGCTGGGCAAAGTTTTTTACACCGACGAAGTGGAGACGCACGCGCTGGCGGAGGTTCATCTGGATATCCATCCCGGAGACT
>CAYTXK010000292.1:0-3100 GCA_964441645.1 uncultured Acidobacteriota bacterium | reverse complement strand
TCAACAACGAGCCCGTGGAAGTGGTGACTTTGATCAATGTGGTGTTCAGACTTAACTAGGAGCCCAGCCCACCGCAGCGGAAGCTGCCTGGACTGGCTCCCCCTCAGGGAGGAGTAGAGCGTATGCTTGCCAATCTGGACCTGATTGCCATTCTGGTTTTGCAGGAAGCCGCGCCGGTCATGAGCGGGGGCCTCATGGACATGTGGAACCACATGGGCTGGGAGGCGAAAACCGTGGTCGTTCTCCTGGGCGCGATGTCGGTGCTGTCGCTGGGGGTCATGATTGACCGCTTCATCACCTACGCGGCGGCCCGCAAGCAGTCCCGTTTCTTTGTGCAGGCGGTAGCCGGGGCGCTGCGCGAAGGCAAACTCGACGAAGCCATCCGGATTGCCGAGCGCAACAAGAAGAGCCACATCGCCAAGGTGGTCGCCTCCGGATTGGCGGACTTCCAGTCCTCGGCCGGTTTGCCGGAGGATGAGATCATCGCAGCCAGCCAGCGCGGCCTGGAGCGCTCAGTGGCCATCACCCACGCCGAGCTCAAGCGCGGCCTGGGCGGCCTGGCCACCATCGGCGCCACCGCTCCCTTCGTGGGCTTGTTCGGCACCGTACTCGGCATCATGCACGCTTTCACCCAAATCTCGGTTCAAAAAACCAGCGGCTTGACGGCGGTGGCGGGCGGCATCGCTGAAGCCCTGGTGACCACGGCGCTCGGCCTCTTCGTGGCCGTGCCGGCCGTATGGGCCTACAACTATTTCACGGGCAAGATCGAAGCCTTCGACGTGGAAATGGACAACAGCTCGAAGGAGTTGATCAACTACTTCATCCTGCGCCGTAGGAAGTAACGGCAGACGCCATGGGCTACAAACCCAAAACTCCCGATGTCATGCCCGACATCAATGTCGTGCCCATGGCCGACATTATGCTGGTGCTGCTCATCATCTTCATGGTCGTCACCCCCATGTTGCAAAAGACCTTCAGCGTGGAAATGGCGCGCACGGAAAACCCGCGCGACATGCCGGACGCCGACCGTGAAGACGCGGTGCTGGTGGCCGTAACCCGCAGCGGCAACATCTTCATCGGTAACCAGATGGTTTCTCTCGAGCAGATTACCGACAAAGTCCGAGAAATGCTCACGGGCAAGCTGGACAAAACCGTCTACGTCAAAAGCGACGCCCGCGCCCAGTACGGGAACGTGGTGAAGGTGGTGGACGAAGTGCGCTCCGCCGGCGTGGATCAGCTCGGCCTGCTCACCGAGCGCCAGGAAAAGCGCGGCATGCCTCTGGCCTCTCCCTAGGGCGGAGCCGGAGAGGGCCCTGCACGGGGCCCTGGACGGGCGAAGGAGAACTCATGGCAATCAGCCTGGGCAAGGGAAAGGGCGCCATGTCCGAGCCGAACATCGTGCCCTTCATTGACATTCTGCTGGTGCTGATCATCATCTTTATGGTGGTGACCCCGCTAACCCCCCAAGGGCTCGACACCCTGGTCCCGCAACCCCCGCCCCCCGACCAGCAACCCGACGTGGCTCTGCAGGCCAAGACCATTGTGATTCAGCTCGAGTGCCCTTCTACCGCCTGCCAGAACCCTACGGTGAAAATCAATGAGGAGCTCCAAACCTGGGAGCGGCTGGGGGCGCGCCTCAACGACATCTTCAAGGAACGCGCCGAGAAGGTGGTCTTCGTCAAGGGGGCGGACAACCTAGAGTTTCAGCACGTCGCCCGCGCCATTGATATCGCCAAGGGCGCCGGCATCGACAAGGTGGGATTGATCACCGCCAAGATCGCGGCGGGGGAATAACCGGGTCGTCCGCTGCACGCCACCTGCACCACCAGGAGCTGAGGAATGGGTCGCTCAGTCAAGTCGCTTGCCCTGTTGATCCTGGCCGGGCTGGTGATGCTGCCCGGCTGCAGCAAGCTCCAAGCCCGCGATGAGCTGAACAAGGGCGTCCGCGCCTTCAAGGTGGCCGCTTTTGAGGAGGCGGTCGAGCACTTCAAACGTGCCACCGAGCTCGACCCTAGCTTCATCAACGCCCGCCTCTATCTGGCCACGGCCTACGCCGCCCAGTTCTTCCAGGCCCCCAGCGAAGAAAACCGCAAGAAGGCGGAAGCGGCCATCGTCGAGTATCAGAAAGTTCTCGAAATCGACCGCAACAATGCCACGGCCTTGGCCTACATCGCTCAGCTCTATTTCGGAATGGCGGGAACGGTGGCCGCCACCTCATCCAAATGGAACGAAGCGCACGACTTGTTCCTCAAGTCGAAGGAGTATCGCCAGCGTCTCATCGAGGTCGAGCCCCAAAACCCCGAACACTACTACTCCGTGGGGGTGATTGATTGGACCCTGACCTACCGGCCGCGCATGCAGTTGAGGTCGGATTTGAAGCTGCCGAAATCCGAGACCCCTATACCACCCAAGAACCGCCACGAGCTGGCCAACCAGAGCGCTCCCCTGGTAGAAGAAGGCATTAGCGTGCTCACCCAAGCGATTGAAATCAATCCCAAGTACCTGGACGCCATTGCTTACTTGCAGTTGATGTACCGCGAGAAAGCCGATCTGGCCGAGACCACCCGGGAGCGCGACGCTTTGCTGCAACAGGCCGACGAATGGTACGAGCGCTACGAGCAGGTGCGCCAAGAAATGCAGAAGGCGCCTGCCCCCGCGCCCTCCTCCTGAGTCCCTTTCTGCTAGTGCCGTTCCAACTTGTTCGCACTCCCCTTGCCTTCCGGTAGACCATCAGCCACGGCGTTTCTCGGCGAAGGATGGGCTGAAAAAGGAGTATTGTTCATGAAAAATAGTTCGGCCCCAATAGTTGGAACGGCACTAGAATAACCTTCGAGCGTCCCGGCGTAGTTTTTTTGCCCGGCACGCAGGCTCTCTCATGCCGCAGGAACCTCAGGCCGCTCCCGCCTCCGCTCCCGCCGCCAGCCTGCTGACCGATCCGCGCTTCGAGGAGTTGCTGCGCAAGGTCAGCGAGTATCGGCCGCCCGAGGATTTAGAGCGGCTGCGGCAGGCCTATCGCAAGCTGCAGGAGACGGAAGCGGCCAAGTCCCGCTATATGCGCAAGGTCAGCCACCAGTTGCGCGCGCCGCTGGGCGCCGTGCAA
>CAYTXK010000291.1:2074-3129 GCA_964441645.1 uncultured Acidobacteriota bacterium | reverse complement strand
GCCGGCAGGTCAACAAGCCCGGTTGGACGCGCACCCGCCGGCAGAAACTGGCGGCGGCCAAAGCGCGTAAAGAAGAGCCGGCGGTGGCGGTGCAGATGGCGAACACGACCAAGCCGGAGAAACGCCGGCAAGCTCGAAGGCGTCGGGCGCGCCGCAGCGCGCGGCGCCGGTCGCGCAGACGGTAACGCCGACTCCTCGCAGGTTCGATTCAAAAGACAAAGCAGGTCCCTCGCCGCCAAGGCGGTCAAGGGCTCGGGATGACAAGGAGCTAGCATCGAGGCGGGATGTCGAAACGGGCAAAAGCATTGGTAGCAGTCGTCGTCCTGGCTTTTGTCGGGGTGGTCGTTTATTCCTCATTGCATCTCGGCCAAGTGACGGTGGAAGTGTGCATGGAGTACAAAGGCCGGACGAACTGTGGGCGGGCGGCCGCCCCCAACGAAGAAGAAGCCACCCGCACCGCCACCGACAACGCCTGCGGCACCATCAGCTCAGGGATGACGGAATCGCTGGCCTGCTCGCGCACGCCGCCGCGCTCGGTGCGTCGCCTCGACTAGGCCAATTTCCTTGACAGCCGCTTTGCCCCGCAGTACCGTCGAGGCAACTCAAGCTTCGGATACAACGGTTCCTCCTCTCCCCTGACCGGAGCGCGAAGGAGGCACAGATGAAACACAAGCTGCTGTTTCCTGCTAGCTTTGTTGTTCTACTGGCTTCAGTGCTGCTGTGGGCCGGCGAGCCCTGGAAGGATAAGCCGGCGAGCGCGTGGACGGAGAAGGACGTCAAGAAGGCGCTCAGCAAATCTCCTTGGGCCAAGACTGCGAAGGTCACTACGCCGGCCAGCGTGGCCGGAGCTTTGTCAGCCCCCCCCGGGAAGAGCGGGGGGGAAGTCATTGCTGGCTACCGACCGGTCCTTGCTAGCAATGGTCAAACTACCTACGTTGCCTACGTCCCGATTTACGGACCCGCAAGTGCTTCGAGTGGTCCGAGTAGTTCTGTGCCTGTCGGGCGGTTCGGTTCCACCGTGCGCGGTCCCAGGGTCTGCTGGCTTTCCTCCTCAG
>CAYTXK010000291.1:1704-2064 GCA_964441645.1 uncultured Acidobacteriota bacterium | reverse complement strand
GCGATGCAAGACGCTCTCGTCCGCGCCCGGCAATTAGCCGGGCAGCCCGTAGATAAGGGACTGGCTACCTTCCTTGCGGCGGCGCGGCGTTACCACATCTTGGCTATCAACGATTTGGACTGGGCCTCAACCCCCGGGCCCGTTATGCTCAAAAAGTATTGGCCGTTGCCCCCTGGTCTTGATACTCATCTCGAACTCACGGATGGCAAGCGAAAAGTCGCGCCGGTGGAGGCCGCGCATTTTTGGGCGGAGGGTTCCAAACATCCGACAGTGCTTGTGGCATTTCCGCGCCAGGTGGAAGGCCAAGACGTGATCGGCCCGCGAGAAACCAAAGTGAGGTTCATCTGGCACACCGTGGGG
>CAYTXK010000291.1:422-1693 GCA_964441645.1 uncultured Acidobacteriota bacterium | reverse complement strand
CTGACCTGTAGGTGGGAGGCGGCATCTAAGGAAGCAAGGCGATGAAGGGCAAGGCGGCAGCCGCAGGAGTTCTCCTCCTTCTAGTCAGCAGCGCGCTCCTCTGGGCCGGGGACCCGTGGAAGAAAAAGCCGTACCCCGATTGGGACTACTATGACGTTGAGGAGGTCTTGACCAACTCTCCCTGGTCGCGCGCGGTCAAAATCGGCGGCGGCTCTTTCCTTGTATTCACTCGGCACGGTGGGCCTGCGGTGATGGGGACGCCGGCGCAGAAAATCGATGCTCCGGGGGGGCCCATTGTGGTGCGCTGGTTCTCTGCCTCGACCGTCCGGGAGGCGTGCGTCCGTTCCAATCAGCTAGCTCGGGTAGTTCCGGAGGAGCGCGCGCAGCAACTGCTTTCCAGAGGGCCCGAGCACTTCATCATCGCCGTTGGCCTGTGGTCGTTCGGTGCCGATCCCTTTTTCGACCCGGTTGACCAGGCTCTCCCGAATCCAGGTGGTGTTTTCCTCGAGTTGCTGGCCGCCAACCGGAAGATCCCTCCTATCAAATACCAACGGCTCGGGGGCACTGATTTGTATTACTTCCCCCGCGAAGAAAATGGCCAACCTGTGCTAGGCCCCGAGAAAAGGGTGAAGTTTAGTGTGCGCCTCAAAGGCACGTTTTACTCGGTGACTTTTGACCTCGGCAAGATGGTGCGCGACGGGAAGCCAGATTTGTAAGTCTAAGGCGGCATCTAAGGAAGCCAGGCGATGAAGGGCAAGGCCGCAGTTGCAGGGACTCTCCTCGTTATAGTTAGCAGCGCGCTCGTCTGGGCCGGGAATCCGTGGAAAGAAAAGCCGGCCGCGGTATGGACGAAGAAGGAGGTCGAGAAAGTCCTCAACAAATCTCCCTGGGTGCGGCCGCTGGTTTATCCGGCCGCCATTCCAACCCGGAGCCCCAGTTCGAGTGTTCCCCTGATGAACGCCCAGGCAGAGTACAACCGGCAGTTGACTGTACGCGCCCAGCAGATCCAAGGGGTGCAGTCTCCCGGGCGGAGGATCCCGACCGCGGTGTGCGCTGGCTGTCATCGTCGGTCCTCCAGCAGGCTGTGGTGCGCGCCCGGCAATTAGCCAGCCCGCCCGCCACGGCGGGCAAGCCCGCCGAGGATGGCCTCCGGCAGTACGTGGCGTTGGCCCGCGATTGCCACCTCATCGGCGTCGGCGACTTGCAGTGGGCGGTGACCCCGGCGCCGCTCGTGCTCACCCGGATGAGCGCGCTGCACTTCGAGGAGGCAG
>CAYTXK010000291.1:0-402 GCA_964441645.1 uncultured Acidobacteriota bacterium | reverse complement strand
TTGAAGCCGAGCAAGGAAAAGGTTTTTCCGGTCTCGGCGGCGTTTGTTTCCACGCGCTTCACGCTGCCGAGCACGCTCTACTGCTTTCCGCGGGAAAGTGACGGCCAGCCGGTCATCGGTGCGCAGGAGACGAAGGCCAAGTTCCGCTGGGGCCCGAAGAAGAACGCGCGTCAGGTGGAATTCAACCTGACGAAGATGACGCGCGCGGGCAAGCCCGACCTGTAGGTTGGAGGGCTTCAAGCGGGGCAAGCAATGCGGAGCAATTTTTCAACCCGAAGCCTCGTCCTGTTTTTCATCAGTGGTCTGGCCCTTTGGGCCGGGGAGCCGTGGAACGAGAAGGCGTGGAGCGAGTGGACGCGCGAGGACGTGGGCAAAATCATCCAGGATTCTCCCTGGACGAAG
>CAYTXK010000290.1:0-3129 GCA_964441645.1 uncultured Acidobacteriota bacterium | reverse complement strand
GAGGCCGTAGGTTCGAATCCTACAGCGCCCACCACTTTCATCTTAGCCCTCCTTGGCGTCCTCCAAATCTTAGCGAAAACCGGAGGAGCCGACCATACGTTTTTGCGCGGGCGCGCGCTTCCTGGTTGCCGCAGGCCCTGTGCTACTATCGCCGCGTGCGCATTGCCATTCTGGGCGGACCGCAGGTCGGCAAGACCTCGCTCTTCAAGATGCTCTGCGGGGTGCAGGCGCATCCCGACGCCTACGGGGCGCATATCGGCGTAGCGCGAGTACCGGACGCACGTCTGAAAGAATTGGCGCAGATCTACCATCCCAAGAAGACCACGCCGGCGGCGCTGGAGCTCCTCGACGCCCCGGCGCTGCTCGGGGATCCCGAAAAAGACGCCGGGCTCTTCGGCCAGGTGCGCGGGGCCGACGCCTTTGCCTGCGTCATTCCCACTTTCGGCGAGGAGGTCGCTCCGGCCCGCAGCCTGGCGCAACTGGAAACGGAGTTCCTGCTGGCTGACCTCGACACCGCCGGCAAGCGGCTCGATAAACTGGCGCGCGATCTCAAGAAATCCCACACCCCCGAGCTGGAACATGAGCAGGCGATGCTGGAGAAAATCCGTGCGGCGCTGGCCGGGGAAACGCCGCTGCGCGCCCTGACGATGTCGCCCGAGGAGCAGAAACTGCTGCGCGGCTTTATGCTGCTGAGCGCCAAGCCGCTGCTGGTGGTGCTGAACGCCGCCGATGAAGAAGCCCCGACCCTCGAGCGGCTTCCAGACAGATTTGGCCTTCGCGAGCTTGCCCAACGGCCAGGCGTAGCTCTGACCGAAGTCTGCGGCAAGATCGAATCCGAGCTGGCCGAGCTGGCGCCGGAGGAGGCGGCCGAGTTCCTGCTGAGCTACGGCCTCCAGGAGTCGGCGCGCGACCGCGTCCTGCACACCCTCTGCACCCTGCTGCATCTGATTACCTTCTTCACCGTCAGCGAGCCCGAATGCCGCGCCTGGCTGGCGGCCCGGGGCGCGGTGGCGGTGGAAGCGGCGGGGATGGTACATTCCGACTTCGCCCAGCGCTTCATCAAAGCGGAAGTGGTTCCCTGGAAGGAGCTGGTGGCTGCGGGCGGGTTGGCGCAGGCGCGTGAGCAGGGGCGGGGGCGCCTGGAAGGCAAAGACTACCGGGTCGCCGACGGCGACGTTCTCTACATTCGCCACACGGCTTGAGTTCCGATGACCGAACTGACGCTGAGCTTCCTGCTGGGTTTTGCGGCCGCGGCCGCCAACATCGTCGGCGGCCTGCTCGTCGTCCAGCGCAACTGGAAGCGCGAGGTGTTGAAGTATTTCATCGCCCTGGGCTCGGGCTTTATGCTGGCCACGGCCTTGCTGGAAATGGTGCCGCAAGGGTTGCGGCTGCTGCCCGAGTACGCCCTGCCGCTGGTCCTGCTCGGCTACTTGCTCGTGCATTTCTTTGAGCACACCATCACCGCCCACTTGCACTTCGGCGAGGAAACGCACCCCGAGGAGCTGGTGCGCCCCCACGTCGGCTACGCCGCGCTCTTCGGCCTGCTGATCCACGCCTTCTTTGACGGCGTCGCCATCGCCACCGGCTTCCTGGTCTCCACCTGGCTCGGCCTGGTGATTTTCATCGCCGTCTTCCTGCACAAGATTCCCGATGGCTTCACCGTTGCCTCCGTGGTGCTGGCGAGCGGCCACGGCCCGCGCCAGGCGCTGGGGGCGGCCATGCTGATGGGCGGAGCGACTCTGGTCGGAGTGGCGGTGATGTGGTTGTTGCAGGCGCAGTTGGCCTTCGGGCTGCCGCTGGCCGCCGGCGCCACGCTCTACGTCGCCGCCTCCGACCTGATGCCCGAAGTGAATCGCGAGCCCGGCATCATCATGGCTGTCTGGGTGTTTCTGGGCGTGGCTCTGATGCTCGGGCTGCACACGCTCTTTCATTTGTAATCATGCCCGGCGCAACCGCCATCGTGACGCGCGTGCGGCGCGAGCTGCGCCGCCGCGGCTCTCCCGCCATTGCCCGCTCGACGCAGCGGTTTTTCAAAGAGCCGGTCGAGGCCTATGGCTGGCGCACGGCGGCGGTGCGCCAGCTGGCGCGCCGCTTGCGCGGCGAAATCCTGGCCGCCGGCAACGGCCGGCTGCTGTTTGCCGTAGCGGAGAAATTCTTTTCCGGGCCGACGGTGGAAGAAAACACTTTGGGCGTGGTGCTGCTCGAGCGCTCGGTGCGCGGCTTTGGCGACGCCGAATTTCGTCGCCTCGAGCGCTGGCTCGGCTGGGTACGTAACTGGGCCGCTTGCGATGCGCTCACCGGCACGCTGCTGGGGCCGCTGTTGGCTGCCGACGCCGGGCGAGTCCGGCGCGTTTTCGTGTGGGCACGTTCGCGAAACCGCTGGCGCCGGCGGGCGGCGGCGACCGCGCTTATACCGGGGTCGCGGCGCGGGCTTCATGCGCGGGGAATTTTCCGGGTGGCCGACCGGCTGCTTGCCGACGAGGACGATATGGTTCAGAAGGGAGTGGGGTGGCTGCTGAAAGAAAGCACCAAAAAGATGCGCCCGCAGGCGCGCGCCCCGGCTGGTGCTGCGCTTTGCCTGCGAGAAGCTGCCCGCCGGCGACCGCAAGCGGATTCTCACCTAGAAGAGTTTGGCACCCTCAATTGGCTTCGCTGCGGCATCACTTGTGAAAGAGTGGTGTTCCTGAAAGCTCTTCCGAAGCGCAGAACTTACGAAGCCGCCTCGGCATGCGACAGTTCCTGCTCGAGATGAGGAGTTCGTGCCCCACCCTAGGCGAATTCAGACAGTAGTTCAACCTGATCGAGCGATGTTTTCCTTTATAAAGCCTACGAATAGACGCGACGTTGTCGCAGGAAAGTATCCATCGAAAAGAAGTAATCTGTTGAAGGAATTCCGCCAGTGCTGTGTGGTCCTTGTCTTCAAAGTAGAATGAGTAGAGGTGACGTCCCCTTCTATAGTAGGGAGGGTCCATATAAATGAGTGTCTGGTCTCCCACCAAGTCATTCCCAGAGAGGACGCGAATCAAAAACGCTAACGCATCCTCATTTGAGACGCGAATTCGGTGACTGTTCAGCGCTATTTTTTCTATCCGACTTACCAGCGCTCGTTTGTTAAACCTCGCATCGATC
>CAYTXK010000289.1:0-3129 GCA_964441645.1 uncultured Acidobacteriota bacterium | reverse complement strand
GATCTCGGCGCGGTCGGGCTGCCTGTTGCCTCCGTGGTGGCGGCGTACTCAGAATATCGTAACGTCATCGATGCAGTCGGGCTGCGGGGAGGCATGTTCGGGCGTGGAGAGGAGGTCAAGTCCAAGGATCTTGCCAACGGTAGCGGTCGCTGGGCAAGGGACAACACCGCACGCAACGCCGTTCGTAGCGCGCTTCTTACGATCCCCAAGAAGCACGGTGGGTTCAGCATCGTCGTCGTTGTAGATAAGGACGCTCTTGTACGGCAGTATTCCTCGCCGGCAGATCCCTACAGACTGGCGTTCACCTTCGCTCTCGAGCGCCTCGGAAACCACCTCAGTGGGATTGACGATCACGCCTATTGCGTCTATGACCAAAACACTCGGACCCAGAGCACGGTATTGGCCGACGCGAGCAGCCTAGTACGAGAAGGTAGCCGAATTATCGCCTACAGCAGCTTCTACGGCCAACTGGTGGACTTTACCCTATCTGTGGATCGCATCCTAGAACTCGGTGTTGGAGATTCGGCCTACTCGGTTGGTCTTCAGTTCGCTGACGGGCTAGCCTCGTTCGCATACGCGTACCACAAGCAGGGTAAACCCACCCCCTGCGGCTGGTGGCAGGAGCTCGTCTCAGGACTGCGAACGTACAACGGGACCCACGTTGGCGCTGGGTACAAGTTGTTCCCATGAACGGCGCTACCTAACCCGCGCTTGCTGCTGCCCAGGCCCTGAGCGCCTCGGCCGCCGCCGGATATGTTTGCAGGCCAAGACGGCGGCGGCCTCAGCAGGGCCTGGCAGCAGAAGCGCAGGACGTTAGCTGGCGCCAGTACTTGGCCGAGTCTTTCTACCTTCGCAGATTCCGTTGAACCCATCCCTGCACTAACTTCGGAAGCTTCTCGACCACTTCCTTCCCAAACAACACCTCGTCGACGTAGCCCATATTGAGCATGTCGATGATGCGGCAGAGATATGAGCGCCCACACTCCCACCAGGTGTACCTCGAATCAGCTATCAGGATGTGCTCGCAGTCGATACGCTCATGCTCGGCCAACTCCTCCAGTTCCACTCCATCCAGCAGGGTCTCATAAACGCCATCCGCCACGCGGCTTCCGAACGTCGTCGTGTAGTAGTACTCCTTAATCTCCCAAAGCGCTATCGGATTTACTGGCCCCGGAAAGCAGCCATCCACCCTCCTAGCTAGTGTACGCAGCGGCGCGCCATCCCTCGTGAACGTTGTCAGTTCGCGCGGATCGTAGTCCACGGGGCAAACACCGGCATTTGCTTCTATCAGCATGTTCACAATACCTGAGAGCAACGCAGGTCCCGCCTTTTCCCCTTTCTGTTTGTTCAGGGGAAGGGGGCACTTCGGGTTCAGCTTTGCCTTCAAGGACTCGAACAAGGCACGTGCCTCATCCACGTCCATCAATCTTGGCTGAACGTAGGTATTGAGAACATCGGCGCGGTATTGGAAGTACGCCTCGAGTTTCCGGCCCAGATCCGTGGTTCCCGCTTTCCCGGTCAGATGCTTTACTCCGAGGCCC
The DNA here is from genome assembly GCA_964441645.1 of uncultured Acidobacteriota bacterium. Lineage (GTDB taxonomy): Bacteria > Acidobacteriota > Terriglobia > Acidiferrales > 2-02-FULL-67-57 > CAYTXK01. The sequence continues at coordinate 1,588 of CAYTXK010000289.1, read as the reverse complement.
AGCGCCGTCATGGCTGAAGCCATCTCCGCGATCGAATAGACTCTGACTTGCTTCGAACGCCGCTTGGTGTACCCCAGCTCTTGGCTGATCGTCCGCACGTTCGCCCAGAATGGCTTCGACTGGCCACGGAACCGAGGGTCGGCTCGCATTATTCGGCTCCGCCGAGCGTTCGTTCGACTTGGTTCACAAAGGTGGCGAGGCTAGAATTCAGGGCACGGCAAACCTGCCTGAGTTCGAGGAGGTCTAATCGGCGCTCACCGGATTCATACTTGCTGACAAACGACTGTTGCACCCCCAGTCGAGATGCCACCTCGGACTGGGTAAGCCCAGCATCCTCTCGGACTTTGCGGAGGATTCGCGCCAGGGCCGCTTGGTCAGTTTTCCGGATTCGCACGTTTGCGGTGGCTCCAGAGCTGGCAGGCTCGTTGCCACGAGAGTACCGCTATCTTGACAATATCCCAATTCAGGATATCTTGAATTTGGCACCAGGGAAGGCTGTGGAGTGGCACAACTGAGTCTTGAAGGAGTCAACGATTCCGGGCCTGCCGGACCCCAGCGGGGGGTCGGTCCGTTCAAGTCGCAGTTGCTCAAATGGGTCGGTAACAAGCAGCGGTTCGCTCACGAGATCATCGGATTCTTTCCACCTCGGTTTGATACATATCGAGAACCCTTCCTGGGAAGCGGCGCCGTCCTCGGAACCCTCGCACCCGCCAGAGCTCTCTGTTCTGATGCGCTTGGACCTCTAATCGCAATCTGGCAGACTCTTCAGGAGAGCCCTTCGCAACTCAAATCCTGGTACGCCGAGCGTTGGAAAAAGATTGAGGCCGAGGGCAAGATTGTCGCCTACGAAGCTGCAAAGGCTTCGTACAACAAAACCCCGAATCCTGCAGACCTACTTTTCATATCCCGGGCTTGCTATGGCGGGATTGTCAGGTTTCGGCAGCGCGACCGGGGAATTAGTACTCCCTGCGGCGCCCATGACCCTATCGACCCGGAGAGCTTCTCTCAGCGAGTTGACCTATGGCACGCTCGCACGAGGGGGTCCGTCTTCCTGCACAGCGACTTCGAACCTATCATGAACGCCGCCGAACCCGGCGACATGGTGTACTGCGATCCCCCTTACACACACACGCAAGGCATCCTCTACGGTGCCCAGGCGTTCGATTTGGCACGTCTGCTCGCCGCGATTGGCCGATGCAAAAAGCGAGGCGTGTACGTTGCCTTGAGTATCGATGGGACCAAGAAGTCCGGTAGCCTACTCTGCGATCTACCGATTCCTCCCGATCTTTTCGAGCGCGAAGCATACCTGAACTGTGGCCGCTCAATGCTTCGCCGATTCCAAATGAAGGGCGAAACGCTCGAGACAGAACACGTTCGCGACCGCCTTCTTCTAACGTATTCGCCACAGCCTACCAGCGGCACCAGCTAACCCGCGCTTGGAGCTGCCGAGGCCCTAACGCTTCGGCCGCCGCCGGATATACTATTGACTTGGCTCGGCGGCGGCCTCAGCAGGGCCTCGCAGCTCAAGCGCAACTCGTTAGGGCGCGTCGGCTTTTCGTACCTGAACTGATGGTGTGAGGCTCCGCTC
>CAYTXK010000288.1:375-3134 GCA_964441645.1 uncultured Acidobacteriota bacterium | reverse complement strand
GGCAGACAATCTGCCCGGCGTAGGAGGGATCGGTGAAAATTTCCTGGTAGCCGGTAATGGAGGTGTTGAAAACGACTTCGCCGCCGCGCTCGGCGCGCGCGCCGAACCCCTGCCCTCTAAATACGCGCCCGTCCTCGAGCGCCAGCAGCGCCTCCATCCAGTCTCCTTGAGTGATGGGCCAACAAACTCATTCTAATCTTGCGGCCGGGGGACGGCAATCGGCCCGAAGCGCTCCGGCGGCCAGTAGGCGAAGACAGCCTTGCCATAAATCTGGTCGCGTTGCACCGTGCCCCAGCTGCGCGAGTCATTGGAGTTGCGGCGGTGGTCGCCGAGAACGAAATAGTTGTCGGGGGGAAGATAGGTAGAGGGGAAAGAATGCGAGTCGTTGTCGGCAGCCGGCAAATAGTCTTCCGGCAAAGGCCGGCCGTCGATGTAGACGATGCCGCGGCGAATCTCCACCACTTCTCCCGGCAACCCCACCACCCGCTTGATGAACGACTTTTTTTCGTCGCGCGGATAATGGAACACCACTATGTCCCCGCGGCGAACGGGCTCGAACTCATAGACAAACTTGTTGATGAAGATGCGTTCCTGGTCGCTGAGGTGCGGGGCCATGCTGGTGCCCTCGACCTTGACGGGCTGGTAGACGAAGGCAATGATGATCAGCGCCAGAGCCAGCGCAATGATGAGGTCGCGAAGCCAGCCCACCACCAGCGAGCCCAGAGGAGAGAGGCGTCGTGCCGGGGGAGCGGCCTCGCGCTCGACCGGCGGTTCAGGCTGGGCGGGGTCGCTCATTCGCGGTGCTCTTTTCTATAACACAGCCGCCGGCAGGCGGCAAGACCCCCCTCGCCGGCGAGAGCCTGCGTGAGCGCCGACCGCCTCTCTTCCCCGGTCTCTGGCGCGCGTATTGCCCTGGTCATCCCGGCGCTCAATGAAGAGCAGGCCCTGGCTCGCGTACTGGACGAGCTTCCCCCCGGACTGTTTGCCCGCGTTATCGTGGTGGATAACGGCAGCCGGGACTCGACCCCGCTCGTGGCCCGCGCGCACGGGGCCCAGGTGATCTCCGAGCCCCGCCGCGGCTATGGCCGCGCCTGCCTGGCGGGACTGGCAGCGCTCGACCCTGCCACCGACATTGTGGTTTTCATGGACGCCGACGGCAGCGACGTGCCCGCCGAGGCGGAGTTGCTTGTCGCGCCCCTCCTGCGCGGTGAGGCCGACCTGGTCATCGGCTCGCGTGTGCAAGGCCGCGCCGAGCCCGGTTCGCTCGGCCGCCTGCAACGCTGGGGGAACCGCCTGGCCACGGCCCTCATCCAGCTTCTCTACGGCTTTCGCTACACCGACCTGGGGCCCTTCCGCGCCGTCCTTCATGCGCGTTTGATGGCGTTACAATGCAAAGATACGAACTTCGGCTGGACGGTCGAAATGCAGCTCAAGGCCTTACGGCGCGGGCTGCGAGTTCAGGAAATTCCCGTTTCGTACCGCCGGCGAATCGGTCAGTCTAAAATCTCGGGAACACTTACGGGGGCGACGCGCGCCGGCGTCAAAATCCTCTGGATGATTTTCCGCCTGCGGGTGGCGGGCTAACCGAAAATCTCTTTGACTTTTTCGAAGAGGCCGGACTTTTCCGCCGGGCGGCCTTCCGCGGGAAGCGTTTTCGCCAGCTCCTCAATCAAGCGCCGCTGCTGTGGCGTCAACTTCTTGGGGATGTGCACGCGGATCTCGACGTAGAGGTCGCCACGTCCGGCCCCGTTGAGCACCGGCAGGCCTTTCCCCTTCAGCCGGAAAATGGCGCCGCTCTGCGTCCCCGCCGGAACTTTGACGCTCTCGCGGTGCCCGTCGAGCATGGGGACGCGGACTTCCGCTCCCAACACCGCCTGCGGGAAGGAAAGCGAGACGGAGCAATAGAGATTGGCGTCGCGCCGCTCGAAGACCGGGTGCTCGGCCACCTTGAGGATGACGTAAAGATCCCCCGGCGGGCCGCCGCGCAGTCCCGGCTCCCCTTCCCCCCCGATGCGCAGCCGCGTGGCATTGTCCACTCCCGCAGGAACCTTGAGCTGGATCGACCGCTCCCGTACCACCTGGCCCTCGCCTCGACATTCAGGACAAGGGTCGCGAATCACCTTTCCCTCGCCGCGACACTGCGGGCAGGTCCGCGAAACCGCGAAAAAACCCTGCTGGTAGCGGAGGGAGCCCTGGCCGTGGCAAGCCGAGCAGGTGGTGGGCTCAGTGCCTTTGCGGGCGCCACTACCGCTGCACTCGGGGCAGGTCTCCCGCCGCGAGACCTTGATCTTCCTCTCCACGCCGTGGGCGGCTTCCTCAAAGCTCAAGTCCAGGTCGTAGCGCAGGTCGCGTCCGCGCGTAACCCGCGTGCGGCGCCCGCGCGCCTGCTGTCCGAAGAGCTCGTCTAAGCCAAAGAAGCCGCCGAAAATATCGGCGAAGTCGGCAAAGATGGAATCGTCAAAGCCTGCGAACGGCTGGCTGCTGACTCCCGCGTGACCATAGTGGTTGTAAGCAGCGCGTTTCTGCGGGTCAATCAGGACGCTATAGGCCTCGGTCAGTTCCTTGAAGCGCTCCTCGGCTTCCTCCGTGCGTTCGGGGTTACGGTCGGGGTGCCACTCCAGGGCGGAGCGCCGATAGGCCTTCTTGAGCTCGTCATCCGTGGCCGTGCGGCTGACGTTCAGGACTTCGTAGTAGTCGCGCTTGTCGTTGCCCCTGGGCATGGGGCTAGTTCTCGCGCTCGGGCTCCGACGATGGATGGA
>CAYTXK010000288.1:0-365 GCA_964441645.1 uncultured Acidobacteriota bacterium | reverse complement strand
CGCGCACCATCGCCGGGCGCAGCAAGCGTTGCCGGAGCCGATAGCCTTTCTGCAAGGTGGCCAGCACTTCCTGGTCGGGGTGCTGGGTGGTCTCGACGCGCTCGACGGCGTGATGAAGGTTCGGGTCGAAGGGCTGGCCGATCGCCTCGACTGGCTCCAGCCCCGCGGCCGCCAGTGTGTCGGCAAGCTGCTTGTAAATCAACTCCACACCCTTGCGGTAGTCCTCGTCCACGCCGCTCGTCCGTGTCGCCAGGGCGCGCTCGAAGGCATCGAGCACCGGAAGCAGTTCTTCCACCAGTTGGGCCTGCGCTGCCAGGCGGAACTCCGTTCGCTCGCGCTCCAGCCGCTTGCGCAAATTGTCGAAA
>CAYTXK010000287.1:0-3135 GCA_964441645.1 uncultured Acidobacteriota bacterium | reverse complement strand
CCGTGTTCGGCGACTTTCCCTCCACCTGGCAGCGGACGAGGTACAGGCCCATCAGGGCATCAAGGTTGGTGTCGCGGTGGCCGTTACGGTTGTTGCTCATGGCGCCGTGTACGTACGTACATTGTGTGTGTACACATCGCTCTCGTGGCGGACGAAGTCAAGTTGATGTGGGGAGGAAATGGGCCAATACGCGGTGCATTCGCGAGAATTCATGGTGAATGGGCGGTTCTTCGGCCGATCCTTGGCCCTGGCCGGCCGCGGCCGAGGGCACAGGCGCGGCATTGCCGACTTCGCCGCCGGTTAGACGTGCTTCCGCCTCGTGCCGAGCCCAGCGACGGCGGGCCACCCGCTCCAATGCCGCAGCCGCCCCGGGGGCCTCCTCAAGGGTGCCGTAGGGCCCTCGCGCCAGCGGGCCGGTCGGCAGTTGCACCTGGAGCCAGACCGTCCCGTCCTCGCCGTGGTCAAGGATTGTGACGTAGTTCGTCGCGGCCGGCGTTGCGTCCATCCGCACTCCTCTGCCCGGCCTGGTCGGTCCGGGTCATCACAGTGTTCGGATGGTTTGCAGGAATCTGACGGGCACGAGCCGGGCTCGAACTTCATCTTCCGGCTAACCCGCGACATGCGGTTCGTCCGGCACGGGCGAGGCGTCTTCGGGTGGAAGTGACAGAACGGCTACAGCGGATCGACTGGTAAGCCATGTCGAAGCGCCGATAATACTCAATGGAATGACCAGTCTGCTCACCGGTAAGCCGCCGCGGACTAGCCCCGTCCGTGACAGAGGGAAAGCCGCTCGTAAGGGCGGCGGGCAAGGTGGTGTTCCAAGCGGACTGCTAGTTGTCCTTGCAATTCTTGCTGGGCTCCTTACATCGCTGGCGTGCCGCCCGAAAGACTCTCCTCGCGATCCGATTGATGTCTCCCACACATGCCTTCGTGATCTCGTCGTAGGACAGGGAGATCAGGTATTCGCAGGGGATACCCGATTCGCTTTTCTCGGCACGGTGGGTAATGAGTTCTTGGATTGCTTGCGGAACGGCCTTTCGAGCTCATCGGATGTCCGCAGGGCCGAAGACTGCTTTGACAACTATCGGTCAGAATCAACCTACTTGTTGGGCTGTCTGGATCGTCAGCTCATAGGCCTTCCTTACTCACCTCCTGAGCCTCCGGCATCACTAAGTCCCGAGCAGTGCCGGACCGACTCGGCCTGCAGCGGACCATACTCAGATTGTCTTGCGAACGTATCGTTGCCACCGCCGATGGGCCCAACGCGAGAAGACGAAGAGCTGTGTGCGGCATCTGCGAGTAGGGAGCTTCAGTAGGAATTTAAGGAAGAACAGTGGAATGGCCAAGAGCCATAGGAGCTAGCCGAGAGCACTTTGCGATCCACCGATGACTACAGACATCGTTCCGAGCCTAAGGCCTGAGGAAGCAGAACTCGAGCGGAAGCGCGCCCTGCTCGCGTCCTTCGAGGCTAAGCTGGCCCAGCGCGAGCTCGACTTGCACACCGTGCAGGCTGAGCTGCTCGCCTTCGAGGCCCGGTATCTCCGCGCCATCGGCGCTCACTACGCCGAGCTTGACGAACTCCGAGCGCAGATTGCGGAGGCTCAGGCAGCCGCGAAACCTGAAGACCCCGAGGCAGGCGAACAGGCGGCCGGCGCGCGCGCGAAGGCGCAAGAATCGGCGCAAACGGCCTACGACGCAAGCCGAGAACCAGAACGCCCAACGAGGTTCCAGCCGTCCGAAGAGTTGCGCCGCCTTTACCGCGAGTTTGCAAAGCAGGTTCATCCGGACTTGGCAACTGATGAGGAAGACCGTGCAAGTCGTACGCGGCTTATGGCCGAAGTGAATCGCGCATACGAGGAGGGCGACGAGGCCCGCTTGCAAGCCATCATGGAAGAGTGGGAGAGCAGGCCCGAAGCAGTGACGGGCGAGGATGTACCAGCGCAGCTCGTCCGAGTTATTCGGAAGATCGCTCAGGTCGAGTCGAGGCTGTACCAGATCGACACCGACATGGCCCAGCTAGAGGAATCGGATCTCTACGGGCTGAAGGCCAAGGCGGACGAGGCGGAGCGTAAGGGCGGGGATCTCATCGCGGAAATGGTCGAGGCCTTAGAGAGGCAGATCGCCGAAGTGCGTGATCAATTGGCTGCCATCAAGGCAGGGGGGAGCGGCGCATGGGCGACGACGTAGCCAGCCGGGGCGACCTTGTGCCCCGTCGGCGAGCGTGGACTGGCAACGCGTTCCGCCGACCTTGCGAAGCGCGGCCTCGAACTGTTGGTTGCGCAGCAAGCACGCACCGTGCGATTCCCGGAAGACCAGTCACTAGGCACGCTGTATGTGCGTGATACGCTTGGGGACGTTTGGCTCTTCTCCAATGGCATCGAGGATGATGGCTGGGAGGAGCTGGGCGAGGCGCGGGGAGTGGTCACAGTACCTCCAGGGAAAATTCTCAAGCTAGAAGTTTCGCCGCCTCCAAAGAATCTACGAACGCTTAGCACCCTGAGCGCGAATGATCTCCAGGCACTCGCGACGGCGGCATATCCAGACCGGTACCAGACTTACGTGAGCGAAAGGATAGTTAAGTCATATCTTGTTCCTTTACAGAATCTCCTGGGGCTACAAGAATTGCAGGTCTACAGCTCAACCGACGTCGGTTGGGTGGGAAGCGCCGACGCGAGCCTAGCGTACGTAGGAAAATTGCATCACCTTGAGCGACTACGCCTTTTCGGTAGCGCGTTTACCGACAACGGCCTGATGCATTTGCGAAGCCTTTCATGCCTGCGTACGTTAGTCCTGGAACTTACCCACATGACAGGCGTTGGGCTGGCCCACTTGCAGCAACTCCCCAAGCTAGAACATTTGGCTCTGCCCAAGATCAACAATACTCACACCGCTCTCAGCGGCGCGGCGCTAGCGCACCTATCCAATCTTGAAAGCATTCGGGTACTCAGTCTGGCGGGAATACCCGTGAAGGACATTGACCTCGTTCATCTTCAGAGGCTGACGAAGCTGGAGGATCTGGATCTTTCCATGCCTGAACAGTGCGTACCCGGGTCCGCCGGTAAAGGCCGCTATCGTCTCCCATCCTTTATCACCGATGCGGCCATTCCGAATTTGCAAGTGCTGACCGGGCTTCGA
>CAYTXK010000286.1:1418-3145 GCA_964441645.1 uncultured Acidobacteriota bacterium | reverse complement strand
AGCTCCCGCCCGACAAGCTCATCGCCACGGTCTTCCGCGACGACGACGAAGCCTTTGAGGTCTGGGAAAAGGAAATCGGCCTGCCCGCCGCCCGCCTCTTCCGCCTCGGCGAAGAGGACAACTTCTGGGCCATGGGCGACACCGGCCCCTGCGGCCCCTGCTCGGAAATCCAGATGGATTTCGGCCCCGCCGCCAGCGAGCTGGGCCACAACGATTGCGCTTTCCCCTGTGATTGCGGGCGCTATGTGGAACTGTGGAATCTCGTATTCATGCAGTTCAACCGCGACGCCAGCGGCGCGACGACGCCGCTGCCCAAGCCTTCGGTGGACACCGGCGCCGGCCTCGAGCGGCTGGCGACGGCGCTGCAGGGCAAAGTCAGCAACTACGACACGGATCTGTTTCGCCCGCTGATTGATCACGCCGCGGAGTTAGCTGACAAGGATTACGGCGGCGATTCGCGTAACGACACGGCCTTGCGCGTGATTGCCGACCACAGCCGTGCCGCCACTTTTGTCATTGGCGATGGCGTCCTGCCCTCGAACGAAGGCCGCGGCTACGTCCTGCGCAAAATCATCCGCCGCGCCATTGACCACGGGCGGCAGCTCGGTCTCGAAAAACCTTTCCTCTACGAAATGGCCGGGCGCGTGGCCGAGCTGATGCGCGAGCCGTACCCTGAGCTGCTCGAAAATCTCCAGCGCCTCGCCACCGTCATCAAAGCCGAGGAAGAAAAATACGCCCGCCTCGTCCTCCCCGGCTTGTTGAACTTTGAAAAGTTTCTCAAGGACCGCAAGACTGATGCGATCGGACCGGAAGAGCTATTTTACGCCTACGGCACACTCGGGCTCCGGCCCGACGCTATTGAAGACTGGGCGCGAAGTCGCGAAAAACAGTTTAAGGCCATCGCTAAGGCAGGAATGCAGCGCTTGCTCGACGAGGATCGCGAGCGCGCCAAGGCCTCCTGGAAGGGCGTCGCCAAAGAAGTCGCCAGCCCCATCTACCAGGAACTGGCCGCGCGCCAGCCCACCGTCTTTGAAGGCTACATGCAAACAGGCGCCCGCGATTGCCACATCCTCGCGCTCGTCACACCCAAAGGCGCCGTCAAAGAAATCCCCGCCGGCGCTGAGGTCGAAGTCGTGCTCGACCGCACCCCCTTCTACGCCGAAGCCGGCGGGCAGGTCGGCGACACCGGGCAACTGCTCGACCCGGTGGGCGACCAGGAAGTCGCCGAAGTTCGCACCACCTATCACCCGCTCACCGGTCTCATCGCCCACAAGGTGCGTGCCAAAGAAAAACTCGCCGTGGGCGACCGCGTCACCGCGGTGGTGAACACGGAAGCTCGCCAGGCCACCATGCGCAACCATACGGGAACGCATTTGCTACACGCGGCGCTGCGCCAAATCCTAGGGCCGCACGTCAAGCAGGCGGGCTCGCTGGTCGCTCCCGACCGCCTGCGTTTCGATTTTTCCCACTACGCCGCGCTTGACCCCGAGGAGCTGAAAGAAATCGAGCGGCTCGCTAACCACCACATTCTCCGCGACGCTCCCGTAACCGAAGAGCGCATGGACCTGGACGAAGCTCTTAAGAGCGGGGCGCTGGCCTTCTTCGGCGACAAATACCCGGAGAAAAACGTCCGCGTGATCACGGTTGCCGACGCCGGCGAGCCCGCGGGCTTTTTCAGCAAGGAGCTCTGTGGCGGCACTCACGTCCACGCCTCAGGCGACGTCGGC
>CAYTXK010000286.1:0-1408 GCA_964441645.1 uncultured Acidobacteriota bacterium | reverse complement strand
TCACGTCGCCCATACCGGGCAAATCGGCGTCATCAAAGTGGTCTCCGAATCGAGCGTGGCGGCCGGCGTGCGCCGGGTCGAAGCCTTCACCGGCGCCGGGGCTCTGGCGCAATACCAGCACGCTCACGAGTTGTTAAAGCAAGTGGCCGAGACGCTGCACGTAGCGGAAGGTGAAGTCCCGGCTGCGGTCGAGCGCCTGGCGCAGGCCGCCAAGCAACTCGAAAAGGAACTGCAGGCGGTGCGGCGGCGCGGCGCCCAGCAGCAGGTGGATGAGCTGGTCGAGCGCGTGCGTCAGGTGAAAAACGTCGGCGTGCTGGCAGCCATCGTAGAAGATGTGGACCGGGAAACCATGCGCACGCTGGTGGACACCCTGCGGCAAAAGCTCGGCTCCGGCGTCATCGTGCTGGGGACGACCGGCAACGGCAAGGTTTCTCTGATCACCGCTGTCACCAAAGACCTCACCGAGCGCCTGCACGCCGGCAAGATTGCTCAGGAAGTGGCCGGCCGCGTCGGCGGCACCGGCGGCGGACGCCCCGATCTGGCCGAAGCCGGGGGCAAAGATCCGGCCAAGCTGCGCCAAGCGCTCGAAGACGTCTATGGCATTGTGGAAAAAATGCTTTGATCGCGCCGCGGCGCGATGCTATACTCGCGGCGCGCTGGAAACGGTTCTGTCTCTGCGGAAAACGACCTGGCTCCCTCCCGACGCTTCGGGATTTGGCGCCAGCGGATGCAGTTCTCCTCCCCACAAGAAATTGCTGTCGCTGCCTATGTACGTTTGGGCTATCGGCGCTCTTGCAGTCGTCCTTCTAGTCGCCGGGGTGTCTCCGGCCCGCGCGGAAATCCTCGCCTACACGGATCAGAACGGGCGGCAGATTTTCATCAACACCGAAGACGTGGAGCTGACCCAGGCCGTCCGCCGCGGCGGCGTCCCAGCCGCCTCGCGCCTGATGGAGCGGCGCAAGCGGGCGCTGCCCGGAATCGAACAGCACATCGAAGAGGTTTCCAGCGGCCTGGGAGTGGATCCCGCCCTGGTGCTCGCCCTCATCGAGGTGGAATCAGCCTGGAACCCCACCGCCCGCTCCAGCAAAGGGGCGCTGGGCCTGATGCAACTGCTGCCCGGCACCGCCGCCCGCTTCGGCGTCCGCGACCTCTTCGACCCCCGCCAGAACATCGCCGCCGGCGTCCGCTACCTGCGCTTTCTGCTCGACCGCTTCCATAACAACCTGGAGTGGGCGCTGGCCGCCTACAACGCTGGCGAGAATGCCGTCGAAGCCGCCAAGGGCATCCCGCCCTTCCGCGAAACAATCAACTATATAGAGCGGCTCCGCAACCTGTACGCCAAGCTGGGCCCCGGACGCGGGCGGCCCGGGCAGATTTTCTCGGTCGTCGAACAGGGCCGGATCGTTTA
>CAYTXK010000285.1:0-3173 GCA_964441645.1 uncultured Acidobacteriota bacterium | reverse complement strand
TCCACACCCTGAACTTCCCCACCAACGGGCTGCTGGCCGACAACCTCGACCGCATCATCGGCCGCGTGCTCAAGGACTGCCCCAACCTGACCGTTGATCTCAACTTTTCCATTGACGGCCTGGCCAACACCCACGACACCATCCGCGGCGTCCCCAACAACTTCCAGAAAACCCTGGCCACCATGGAGCGGATGAAAGAGAAATACGCCGACCACCCGCGCCTGCGCCGCAACGTGGTGACCGTCATCACCCGCGAAAACTACAAGGAGCTGGTCGCGCTCGGCCTGGACATGCTGAAACGCCAGGTAACCACCGGGGAGTATTTTGAAATCATCCGCGGCAACCCGCTCGACTTGAGCCTCAAGAACATCAAGCGCAAGGAACTCAAGGCTCTGCACGACCGCCTCTTCCCGCTGCACGAAGCCTACGCCGAGCGCCTGTTCGCCGAGGTCCCCGCCGCCCTGCGCTGGTTCCCGAAGATGTATTACCTGGGCACCATCAAGTTCATTTTCGAGACGCACGAGCAGAACGTCGAGCGGCCGCAGAAGTGGTCCATGCCCTGCACCGCCGGCGTGACCTCCATCGTGATTGACCACAACGGCATGTTCCGCGCCTGCGAAATCCGCCAGCCGCTCGGGAAGCTCCAGGAGTTCAACTTCAATCTCTCCGCCGCCCTGCAATCGCCCGCCATGCAGCGCGAGGTCAAAGCCATCCCGCAGGCCGACTGCTGGTGCACGCACTCCTGCTGGATTTCCGATTCGCTCAAGTTCAGCCCCAAAGTGCTGCTCTTCAAGATTCCCTGGACTTGGCTCAAGACCCGCATCCGGCGCTTCCCGGAGCTGAGCCTCAAGGACATCGAGCAGTTCCACGAACCTCTGCCCATTCAGTAAGGCCCCTCCTTGCCGCTTGGGGAGCCTGCCAGTAAAATGAACCCGTGCCCAAGAGAATAATCTCGCTGGCGCCGAGCGCGACTTCCATCCTCTACGCGCTGGGCGCGGAGAAATCGCTCATCGGCGTAACCCGTTGGTGCCGCGACGTCGCTCCGGTGAATGGAATACCGGCGCTGGGCGATTGTTGGCGCTGCAATCCGGAGGAAGTCGCGGCCCTGAAGCCCGACCTGGTCATCGGCTCGGTGCCTTACAAAGGCGAGACGGTCGCGGCGCTCGTGCGGCGCGGCCTGACCTTCCTGGCCATGAATCCACGCACGCTGGCCGACATCTCTGCCGACGTTGAGATGCTGGGGCGTTTGCTCGGCCGGGAAAAACAGGCGCAGAAATTCGTCGGGCAGATGAAATCGCGAATGCGCGCCATCAGTGCGCGCGCCCGCAAGGCCGTACGCCGCCCGCGGGTTTACTCGGAGTCCTGGCCCAAGCCGCTGATGATTTCACCCGTCTGGGTGGAAGAAATGGTCGGGCTGGCAGGCGGCCGTTTTGTGCCGAGCCCGGGCGGGCGCATGCTCGAAGAGCGCGAAGTGCTGGCCGCCAAACCGGAGATTATTATTCTCGCCTGGGCGGCCTGCGGGATGCGGGTCAAGCCCGAGAAAATCTTGCGCCGGCCGGGCTGGGCAGGTCTGCCGGCGGTGCGCAACCGGCAGGTGTTTGTGGTCAGCGACGAAGCGTTGAACACCCCCGGGCCGCCGGTGGTGGCCGGGCTGGAGCGCTTGGCGAAAATCATCCACCCGGAAATCTTCGGCCCGCCGGAAAATGAAAAAGTGCGGTGCGCATTGCACGCGCGAGAGCGCTAATGGGCGACCGAGAGGCCGTTCTCAAGCAGGTGGACGCGCTGCTGGCGGCTCGCGGCCGCAACCCCGGCTGGCTGCGGGAGCTCTGCGCGCTGCTCCAGCGCGAGCGGCGGCACTACAACTGGGTCGGCTTCTATTTCCTCGAAGGCGAGGAGCTGGTTCTGGGTCCCTACGTCGGCGCGCCCAGCCCGCATACGCGCATTCCGCTCGACCACGGCATCTGCGGCGCCGCGGTGCGCGAGCGCCAGACGGTCAACGTCCCCGACGTCAACGCCGACCCGCGCTACCTGGCGTGCAGCCTCGAGACCCAATCAGAAATCGTGGTGCCGCTGGAATTCGAAGGGCGCATCCTGGGCGAGATTGACATTGACTCCCACACCCGCGACGCCTTCGGCGCCGACGACCGCCTCCTGCTCGAAGAAATCGTCCGGCGGCTCGCTCCCGTGCTCGCCCAGCAAACAGAGTTCAACCCTGTGGCTCCCGCCACAGGGTCCCAGCGGCAGGAGCCGCTGGGTTGAACAGGTTGCCTAAGACAGCATGATCCCCAAGAAGGACGCTCCACCGGCACCCGAAATCGGGCGCGCCTGGTTCAACTCGAGCGAGCTGACGCTGGCCGGGTTGCGCGGGCGCGTGGCGCTGATTGATTTCTGGGATTACACCTGCGTCAACTGCCTGCGCACCCTGCCCTACCTCCTCGAATGGGACCAACGCTACCGCGACCAAGGGCTCACCGTCATCGGCGTCCACGCGCCGGAGTTCAGCTTTGCGCGCGGCGCCGAATTCGTCGGCAAGGCCATTCGCGACCTCGGCATCCGCTACCCCGTGGTGCTCGACAACGACTTCATCATCTGGCGGCTCTTCGGCAACCGCTACTGGCCGGCCAAGTACCTTGTCGACAAAGACGGCCTGGTGCGTCTGGCGCACTACGGCGAAGGCGCCTACGCCGAAACCGAGGCGGCCATTCAGGAGTTGCTCAAAGAAATCAATCCGGCCGTGGAGTTGCCGCCGCTCGTGGCGCCGGTGCGCGCTTCCGACCAGCCGGGCACGGTCTGCTATCCGGTGACGCCGGAGCTGTACCTCGGCTACCGCCGCGGGCGCCTCGGCAACCCCGAGGGCTTCCAGCAAGACAAAGCCGCCGAATACCAGGTGCCCGCCGAAGCGCCGAGCGACGTCTTTTCGCTCGAAGGCCGCTGGGTGGCGCGCGACGAGTATGTCGAGTCGGCGCCCGCGGGCGGTTACGTGGCCCGGCTGGTCGTCCCCTACATGGCCAAAGAGGTCAACCTGGTGATGGCGCCGCTCAACGGCCGCGAGTTCACCCTCACGGTGCGGCAGGATGGAGCGCGGCTGGCGCGCGAAGATGCCGGCCCGGATGTCGAGTTCATTGACGAGGTGGCCAGCCTGGTGCGAGTGCGCGAGCCCCGGATGTACCGCC
>CAYTXK010000284.1:0-3183 GCA_964441645.1 uncultured Acidobacteriota bacterium | reverse complement strand
GCGATTTGGGCTTGGACGGCTTGCTTCCTCCTGACGCTTTTCATCAGTCTTCTGACTCGGCCGCGGCCGGAGGCCGAGTTGGTCGGCTTGGTCTACTCGCTCACCGAGAAGCCCAGCTACAAGCGCCTGCCGTGGCTCGATCGGCCGGCGACGCTGGCTGTAACCGTAGCGGTGTTGACGATTGCGCTGAACTGGATTTTCCGATGAGCGCCCCCGAAGCCGACCTCGATATTCGCTGGCCCATCGGATTGCTCTTTGTTGCCATCGGCGCCCTGGTCTCCGCCTACGGTTTCTTCTCTTCCGACGACGCGCATCTGCGTTCGCTGGGTTTCAACCTCAACCTCTGGTGGGGGCTGGTGATGCTGGCCTTCGGCTTGTGGATGACCTGCGGCGCTTATCTCAGCCTTCGGCGCAATCGGTGAAATGAGTGATTGATGCAGGGACACTGCGGGAGAAGTTTCGGCAACTTTTCGGCAGCGAAGCTCGCGTATTCCGGGCGCCCGGGCGGGTGAACCTGATTGGAGGGCATCTCGATTACAACCAGGGCTGGGTGCTGCCGCTGGCGGTGGACCGCGCGTGCTGGGTGGGGGCGCGAGCGCGCCCGGACGCCCGGCTGCGCGTTCATTCCGCGCAGTTCGGCGAGACCGTTGAGTCGGGGCTCGAGGACGAGCGCCGACAGGAGCACCACTGGAGCGACTACGTGCACGGGGTCGCCTGGGCGTTGCGTCAGGAGGGGATGAACCTCCGCGGCGCCGACTTGCTGGTTTCGAGCGATGTCCCGCTCGGCTCCGGCCTGAGCTCCTCGGCCGCGCTGGAGGTGGCCACTTCGTTGGCGTTAGTAGGCGTTACTAATCAAAAAATGGAGCCCAAACGCCTCGCCCTCGCCTGCCAGCGGGCGGAAAACGAGTACGTGGGGATGCGCTGCGGGATTATGGACCAACTGGCGGCCTGCTTCGGCCGCGCGGGGCACGTGCTGCTGATTGACTGCCGCACGCTCGACATCGAGCTGATTCCGCTCGATGAGTCGAAAGTGCGGGTGGTGGTGGCGAACACCGGGGTCAAGCACGCCCTGGCGGCGTCCGAATACAACACGCGGCGGCGGGAGTGCGAAGAGGCCGTTGAGCGCCTGCGCGCTCACAAGCCCGGGGTCAGGGCGCTGCGCGACGTTAGTTGGGAGGAGGCCGAGGGACTGCTGGCGGGCTGGCCGGACAACTTGCGCCGGCGGGTTCGGCACGTGACCATGGAGATGGAGCGGGTGCACCGTGCGGTTGAGGCGCTGCGGCGGGCCGATTACGCGGCGGCGGGGCGGCTGATGGAGGAGTCCCACGCCAGCCTCGACCAGGACTATCAGGTGACTTCGCCGGAGCTGAACGCGATGGTGGCGCAGGCGCGAACGCTCGCGGGCTACTACGGGGCGCGGATGACGGGCGGGGGTTTTGGCGGCTGCACGGTCAACTTGGTGCGGGCCAGCGAGGCCGAGGCGTTTGCGAGCGCGTTGGCGTGCGGGTATGAGAAGGCGGCCGGTCTTTGCCCTCAGGTGTATCTCTGCCGCGCGTCGGCGGGCGGTGGCGAGGTGCAGGAATGACGCTTCGGTCATTCGACCTGCCTGCGGCAGGCAGGCCTGCGCGTCAGCCTACGGCAGTGCGGTGGGGCTTCGCCCACTATGGGAAGGTCGGGGCTCATGCTTCGACTTTGCTCCCTTCGGCTTCGCTCAGGGCGAGCAGGACAGGAGGGAGGCTTGGCCGACCGAACCAAAAGACGGGTCGCCTTCAGGCTTTCACTCGGCGTCGCGCTCAGGACCGCGACACGGACCACGACACGGAGGCGAGTCGCGAGCTCCGGTTTCCCATCGATTTGGTGGCTAGCAACAGCGGCGAGAGTACCGGCTTCGTCTTCAGTACAGCCAACGACAGGGCAAACAGCGTGAGGCAAACCAGAATCAGAAACATGTTGTGAGAAAGCGCCGTCGGCACGATGGGGTTGTACAGTACGGCAATCGCACTGAATCCGGCCGCCCAAAAGTACTTAGCGGCGCGGGCCGCTTGCCCGACAACCAAGATCGCCCCGGCACACACCACAAATTGCAACAATGTCTGGTAACTCGGGGAGCGTAATACCACCCCCAAGAGCAAGGCCACAATCGAAGCCCATTTCATGAGGCTGGTAGACTTTGTCAACATCAGTTTTTCCCTTGTACTTTTCTCTTCGCCCCGTGAGGCGGCTTGCGGCCGCCCCAAGGGAACGAAAAGTTCTGGTCCGTCTTTAGACGGTTACGGCAGTGGCGAGCTTGTGGAAGGTCGAGTTGGAAACCTCACAGGTTTCAACCTTAGGGGTTCCCTCAACCACTGTCGCCAGCGACTTCAGCACTTGCGGATAGTTTCCGCGGCTGTAAGCGTCGGCGTTCTCTTGCAGGTCCCACAAACTGATGGCGATCGCTTCCCGTCCCCCGGGAACGAAGAACGCGATTTCGTCGTGGAACCCTTTCTCTTTCCGAAGCAGGGGGATGATCTCCTTCTCAAGCGTCCGGGTGAACTCCGCAACGCTATTGGGCTTCAGCTGCATCCGAACATTTCGTGCGTACATGGCAACCTCCCTTGGTTGTCGTAGGTAAGGAGGGACAGGTGTCAGATAACCGTGTTTAGTTTAGGTAGTCTGATTAAGCTTCAATATTCCTCATTACACTTTACCATTATCAGTTCATTAACTTCACTTGTCAAGTGAAATCGGTAGGTAATCTTTCTACTTGCCAGATAGAGGTTAATTGGAGATAGTTAAGCTCGGAGGACTGGGAAGTGGATGTTGCTCTAGTGATACGACACCGGCTGGGAGACTTGGGGGTCGGCCAGAGAGATCTGGCAGCGGCCGCCCAGGTAACGGAGTCCTATGTTTCACAGTTGCTGACAGGGAAAAAGGCGCCCCCCGCCCCCAACCGAACTGATATCTATGACAAGATGGAAAACTTTTTGAAGCTTCCGAGCGGGGAGCTTTCGAAGCTAGCCGAGGTCCAGCGCAAGGAAGAACTAAAGAGAAAACTGGGGGACCCGCCCACGCCGTTGTTTGAAGAAGTTCGAGAGTTGATTCTCCGCAAATGCAAACGCGACAAGCAACCACAAGTACGCGCCATTTTTGAGAAGCAGCCCTTCGGTGAACTCGAACAACTTGTCACCCAGAAGCTGTTGGACG
>CAYTXK010000283.1:314-3206 GCA_964441645.1 uncultured Acidobacteriota bacterium | reverse complement strand
TGGAAAACAGGCAGGCGGTTTTGCGGCGGGAGATGTCGAGCGCCTCGGCTTCGCTGATGCTGGCGCGGCCCAGCTGGGTGAGCTGTATCAGCTCCCCCTCGACCATCATTTGCGTCAACTCAATCAGAATGTCCAGGATGCGCAAGCTGCGCTCTTCCAGAGCCAGCCGGAAGGCTTCCATGTAAATCCAGTCGCCCGCCAAGACCGTCAGCGAGTTCCCCCAGCGACGATTGGCGGAGGCGCGGCCGCGGCGCGTGGCGGCGCCGTCAATTACGTCATCGTGGACCAGTGTGGCCGTGTGGACGAGCTCCAGCACAGCCCCCAGGCGGATGGCGCCCGGGCCCTGGTAGCCACAGAGGTGCGCCGCCAGTAGATGCAGCGCCGGACGCAAGCGCTTGCCCCCGCTGCTTTGCAGGTGGCGGGCCACGCGGGCCACCGGCTCGATGGCCGACTCGCTGTGGCGGCCGAGCGCGGCTTCGACCCCGTCCAGATCGGCGCGGACGAGATCAAAAACGTCGGCGATCTCCATTGCGCCTTTGTTGTGGACCACCGGTTCGATGGGCGTACCCTCGCTTTCGGCTTACCCTCGCGCGCGCGGGAAGAGTCGCAGGAAGTTCTCGCTCGTGCGCGCCCCCAGTTCTTCGCGGCTCACACCGTGCAGGCCCGCCAGCGTGGCCGCCACCTCTACCACAAACGCGGGCTCGTTGCGCCGTCCTCGAACCGACTGCGGGGCCAGGTACGGACAGTCGGTTTCAATCAGCAGCGCCTCCAGCGGAACGGCGCCTGCCGCTGCTCGCAAATTGTCAGCCCGGGGAAAAGTAGCGTTTCCGGCAAAGGAAATCAAGAAGCCCCAGTCGAGAGCGCGGCGTGCGACCTCCGTATCTGCACTGAAGCAATGCAGGATGCCGCCCAGGCCGCTCGAGGCCCACTCCTCTTCGAGAATCCGCAGGCAGTCGTCCCACGCTTCGCGACAATGGATGATGGCCGGCAGTTTCAGCGCCCTCGCCCGTTGCAATTGCTGGCGGAAGACCGCCTGCTGCACCTCGCGCGGCGAGTGGTCGTAATGGTAATCGAGCCCGATTTCCCCCCAGGCCAGTACCCGCGGATTCGCAGCCAGACGCTCGAGCTCCCCGAGCAATTCCTCGCTCCCGTGTTGCGCTTCGTGGGGATGCAGGCCGACCGCCGCCCAGAGGAAAGCATGCTCCGCGGCCAGGCGAAGCGTTTTTTCGCAGTCAGCCGCGGTGGTTCCGCTGGCGATCGCCAGGATGCGCTCCACCCCCGCCTGGCGGGCCCGCTCCAGCACCGCGGCGCGGTCGTCCTCAAAGCGCGGGTCATCCAGATGAGCGTGCGAATCAGTGAAAGCCACGTCCAATTGCGTCCGCTACTTCCGTTATTTCAACCGTGCGCCCACCGGCACATCCTCCGCAAAAGTCACCAGCACCGGACGGCCCTGCTCTCCCACCGTAGCGGCGATAATCATTCCGTTCGATTCCACTCCCCGAATCTTGCGCGGCTGGAGATTGGTGACAATCACCACCTTCTTGCCCAGCAACTGCTCCGGGGCATACGCCTCGGCGATGCCGGCCACGATCTGGCGCACCTCCGGGCCGATGTCCACCATCAGCTTGAGGAGCTTGGTGGCTCCGGGCACACGCTCGGCCGTGCGCACTTCCCCCACCCGCATCTCCACCTTGGCGAACTCCTCGATCCCGATCCAGTTCTTTTCTTCGACGCTCACAGGACCTCCTTGGGCGGCGGCCGGGGCAGCAAATTCCTCCTCCAAAGTCCGCAGCCGCTCGACCGTAGGGCCCTTTTCCAGCTTGGGGAAAACGTGCTCGCCGCGGCGAATGCGTTGCCCCGTGGGGAACTGCCCCCAGCAGAGGGTGTCGAGCCGCGTGGCCGCGAGGTCGGCGTCGAATCCCAGTTGCTGCCAGATCTTTTCCGATGCGCTGGGCATCACCGGGGCGAGCAACACCGCCGCGACGCGCACGCCTTCGGCGGCCGTCCACAACACCGTCGCCAAACGCGCGCGCTTGGCTTCGTCCTCCGCCAGCTCCCAGGGCTCGGTTTCCACGATGTACTTGTTCACCCGGGCCACCAGCGCCCACACCACTTCCAGCCCCCGGGAAAAATCGTAGTGGTCGAAAGCGTCGAGGAAGCTGGTGATGGTCTTCTCCGCGGCCGCCGACACTTCCCGGTCTTCCGGCGAGCGATCGGCGACCGCCGAGGGATAGGGCACCTCGCCCTTGAAATAGCGCTCGATCATGGCCAAGGTGCGCGTGAGCAGATTGCCCAGGTCATCGGCCAGGTCACTGTTGTAGCGCGTGACCAGCGCCGGGTAAGTGAAGTGGGAATCCTGGCCGAACACCATTTCCCGCAGCAGGAAGTAGCGCAGGCCGTCCGTGCCCAGCACGCGCTGGATGGGCTCGGCATGCACCACGTTGCCGCGCGACTTCGACATTTTCTCCTGCTCAAAGAGCCACCAGCCGTGCGCCATGATGGTCTTCGGCAACGGCAGCCCGGCCGCCAGCAGAAACGCCGGCCAGTATACGCAGTGGAAGCGCAGGATTTCTTTGCCGACTAAATGCAGGTCGGCGGGCCACAGCCGGTCGTACTCGTTAGCCGCCGGGCCTTCCTCTCCGTAGCCGACGCCGCTCATATAGCTGGTGAGCGCGTCGAACCAAACGTAAAAAACATGACCCTCCACGCCGGGCACCGGAATCCCCCACTGGAAGCGCGTGCGGGAGATGGAAAGGTCGCGGAGACCGCTGCGCACAAAGCTGATCACCTCATTGCGCCGCGACTCCGGCTGGATGAATTCCGGGTGCTGCTCGTAGTGCCTCAGTAGCTTGTCCTCAAACGCCGAGAGACGAAAGAAATAGTTCTCCTCCT